>JAOPWT010000171.1 GCA_025965555.1 Mycobacterium sp. | reverse complement strand
CTAGGCTGCTCGAATGTCCCTCGTACTCGGCCCGGTCCTGCGCCACGTCGGCGAGACGGACGCCACCGTCTGGGTCCAGACGGACTCGGCGGCCGTTGTCGAAGTCCTCGGATGCTCTGCAACCACGTTCGAGGTGCAGGGCTGCCATTACGCACTGGTCCTGGTGGATGGACTGGCGAAGGGGTCCGCCACTGAGTACCAGGTTCACGTCGATGGCCGCCAAGTCTGGCCCGAGTCGCAGGGACGGTATCCGCCAAGCGTGATCCGAACACGGGGGCACGCTTCAGTCGATCACCTGCGAATCATCTTCGGGTCGTGCAGGTATCCGAAGACCGGAGAAGCGAAGATCGATGACAAGCTCGGCCTGGACGCCTTGGACTGCTACGCCGCTAGGCTGCCCGCGGTGCCACTCGCCGAATGGCCCGATGCCCTGATCCTGCTCGGTGATCAGGTCTACGCCGACGAACTCACCCCCGAGGCGCGGCGCCACCTCGCGGGTCGGCGCTCGGCCGGTCAACGTCCGCCGGATGAAGTCGTCAGCTTCAAGGAATACGAAAGTCTGTATCGGCATACCTGGGGCGATCCGGAGATCCGCTGGATCCTGTCCACGGTCCCGACCGCCATGATCTTCGACGACCACGACATCAGGGATGACTGGAACACCTCGGCGGCCTGGCGGAAGGAGGTCAACGCGAAGCCGTGGTGGCGCGACCGGATCCGTGCGGGTCTGGCTTCGTACTGGGTGTATCAGCACTTGGGCAATCTCAGCCCCACCGAACTTCGACGTGACGAGGACTACCAGAAGGTGCTCGCCGCAGGAGGTGATGTCTGGCCGCATCTGGTCGACCTCGCCGATCGGGCCGACACTGAAGTCGACGACGACAAGGGGCTTCGCTTCAGTTACCGGTGGGAACTGGGCCGTAGCCGCTTGGTCATGGTCGACTCACGCAACGCTCGCATCCTGGATTCGGGTGACCGGAAGATGCTGGGTGACCGAGAGTTTGCGTGGCTCGAGGAACAGGTCAACGACGGGCTCGACGAGGTCGACCACCTGATCATCGGTTCGTCGTTGCCCTGGCTTCTGCCCCCGGCGATCGGCGATCTGCAGATGGTGAACGAACGCGCGGCCAATCGGCCCGGCCGCCGTGGCCAACTAGCCGAGAAGCTGCGTCAGGCAGCTGATTTCGAGCATTGGGCGGCGTTCGCCGATTCCTTCCTCAGGCTGAGCCGTCTCATCATCGACGTGTCGTCTGGCAAATCCGGCGGCCCTGCGACCGTGTCCGTGCTGTCCGGCGACGTCCATCACAGCTACGTGGCCCGCGCCGAACTTCCCGACTCGACCGCGCGAGTGCATCAGCTGGTGTGTTCGCCCGTGCACAACTACGTGCCGTGGTACGTCAAGCCGGTATTCAAGCTCGGCTGGTCGCATCGGCTGGCCCGCCTCACCGGACGTTGGGCACGTCGCCACGGCTGTCCCCCGCTGCCCTTGGCTTGGCAGGACGTCAGCGGCCCATTCTTCGGCAATACCCTCGCCACGCTCCACACGTCCGGCCGCGACGCGGAAGCCGTCTTCGAGCAACCGCGGGGTAAAGACTCCCTTGACGAGGTCGCACGCATCTCGCTCACCGACTGACGCCGACCCTGACCGCCTTGGGGCTCAAAGGTGAACTGGCACAACCATTCTCCGTCCGACCAGATCGACGAAGAACTGCCCCTGAGCTGTTGGTCGAGTTGACTCTGCCTGAGGTCGTCTGGCGAGAGGGTTCGATCCTGCCTGACCGGGTACGGGTCTGGTGGGCCCTGCTGCTTTGTCGACGCACAATCGCGGAGCAGGCCCAGCGAAGCTCCGCCGCCGGAGCGTTCACACAAGAGTGCGTGTCAGCGGCGGGGCTTCGTCTCGGGTGACGACGCTGCGCTACGGCCCGGCGATGGCGGCCGCGATGACCAGTTCCGCGGCGGCATCGACACGGGCCCGCTCAGCGGTCACCAATGCGTCCTGACACAGACCACGCAGGCCCGAGACGACGAGCGTCGCCCGGACCTCGGCGTCGGCTCGCGGGTATCCCAGCGAGACGAGGGCGTCGGTGATGGGTTCGAGCATCACCGCGACCGCGGTGCGGGCGTAGGGCCCGTAGGTGTCGGGGTCGGTGCCCGCCAAGCTCAACACCTGGAGCATCATCTTGACGCTGCGACGCTGGCCCCCTCTGGTGATGGCATGCCACAACGTTCGCGCCGCCTCGGCGAATTCGGCTTCGGTGGTGACGCCGTCGAAGATCTCGCCGACGTCAGGCCGGGTGGCGTTCAGCGCTTGCGCCAGCAGCTCACCCCGATCGCCGAAGTAGTACAGCAGCATGCGCTTACTGGTGCCAAGGGCCTCTGCCATCGGCGCCAACGACATGTCGCTGACGCCGTACTCCTCCAGGTAACCGACGATCGCTGCGAGCAGCTCCGTGCGTTTGTCGTGGTCGGGTGTGCGCGGCACCACTTGAATGTATCGATCGGTACGTATATCGTCCATAATGTGCCGATCGGTACATGTATTTCGATTCAGCGGGAGGTCTAGTGGTCAATCGCTGTCCGACGCTCCGCGTGGCGGTCGTGGGAGCCGGCATCGGCGGGCTGACAACTGCAATCGCCTTGCGCGCCAATGGTATCGATGCCACCGTGTACGAGCAGGCAGCCGAGCTGAAGGCACTGGGCGCGGGGGTGTCGATCGCGCCCAACGGCTCGCGGGTGCTGACCCGCCTCGGGTTGGGCGAACAACTGCAGGCAGTCGCGGGTTCGTTCTCGCGATATGTGTTTCGGACGTGGCAGGGCGAGCCGATCACCGGTGAACCGGCGGGTTTGTCCTTCGGCGATCCGGCGCACACCTGGTTCCTGCACCGCGGCGAGTTCCAACAGGTGCTCGGGGCCGCGCTGCCGAACGGCGCACTCCGGCTCGGGCACAAAGTCGTCGGCGCCACCGAACACTCCGAGGGAGTCGAGGTGCGGTTCGCCAACGGCAGTGTCATCGACACCGATCTGCTGATCGGCGCCGACGGCATCCACTCGCGCATACAGGGCATGATCGGCAAGCCGGCCGGACCGGTCAGCGAAGGAATCATGGCCTACCGCGGCCTGATCCCGGCATCCCGGCTCCATGGCGTCACCGACATGAACACGAGCGCCATGTGGCTCGGACCCCACCGCAGCTTCCTGACCTATCCCGTCTCCGCGGGGGCTCTGTTGAACGTCGTCGCCTTCGCGCCGACCAACCTCGACGTACTCGAGTCGTGGACCGCTCCCGGTGACGTCCACGAGCTCGCGGCCGCCTACGCCGGTTGGGATCAGCGCGTCCTCGACATCATCGACGTCATGGACGAGACGTTCCGGTGGGGCATCTACGATCGCGAACCTCGCACCACGTGGTCGACCGAACGCATCGCACTCCTTGGCGACTCGGCGCACGCCGTGACTCCCCATCTGGGCCAGGGCGCCAACCAGGCCATCGAGGATGCGGTGACCCTCGCCGTCGTCCTGCGCGACTGCAGTGCGGCCGACGTTCCGTCACGGTTGCGGGTGTACGAGGACCTCCGCGTGGAACGCACGCGACAGGTGCGCGAAGGCGCCAGGGAGGCGGGCCGCACGTACCGCTCCACCGACATGGCAGCCAGCGCACAGGCCGAACGGATCGCTGCGATCTTCGCAGCCATTGCCGTCAACACCTACGACGCCGAGAAGGTCGCCGAAACCGCTTTGGCCGCAGCCGAATAGCGCAAGGCGGGTACCGCACGCGCCACCTACGAAGCAGGCTGGGACAAGACCCACTCCGCTTGCCGCAGCGGATCGGAGGACGTCGAAACCTCGCCGGCGTAGGGCTGGGCCAGTTCGAGGACCAGGAACAGGTTGGTCGCCACGATCATGCCGACGATGGCCACCATCGGATAGTGCACGGCAGGCTTCTCGACGCCATAGACGATCACGGTGCCCAACACCATTGCGCTCGTCAGGAAGATGACGGCCCAGAGCGGCCACGGCGGTCCGGTGTCTGCGCGAGCCGTGAGTAGGCGCGTCGTGCGGGCGTGGCCGACCTTGTCGAGGTTGGAGTACGACGTCGCGAGAAGAGTCTTCTGAGCGTCGGTGTGGGCCTGGACTCGTCCGTACGCCGCGTACACGCGAGCCAGGGCGCCGTCTGCTTCTGGTGACTGCGAGTCTGCAGACCTAGGCCACTCGGCAATGGCGGCGTGTTCGTACACCAGCAGGCTCTGCCGGATGCGGTCTCTGTCCGCGTGGTCGAATACGACGGAGTCCGTGGCCATCTGGGTTGCTGCCGCGCCCTCGGCGCGCGCTTCGCCATCCGCCCCATTGATCTGCCCCCACATCGACGAGACGACGAAGCCGATGAAGAAGGCGTAGACGAAGCCGATGAAGCCGTAGGTGAACCTGGTGACGTCGTTGTGTTCATCGCCAGTGAGCACGGGATATCGACGCCGGACATACCTCTGGATGAGGACCGCCCCGCCTGCGACTACGACGATCAGTGCGGTCAACAGCAACCATGCCGGAACGTGACCGACGAGCCACCGAGTCATGTGCGGTACCCCCCGTCGGGTTTGGCGCGCACCGCGACGAGCCCGCCCCCGATCACCAGCGCGACACCCAGATACCCGAACGGAGTCGGCGGGTGGTTCCAGACGATCCAGTCGATCAGGGTCGTGAAGACGATGACGGAGTAGATGAACGGACCGACCTTCTCCGCCGATGCGTAGCGGTAGGCCACCACGATGAGAATCTGTGAGAACAACTGTGCGAGCCCAAGACCGATCAACCAACCCCAGGCCTGCCCGGGCAACGGCCGCCAGTCGAATACGGCGATGGGAATGGACATCGCGGTGGCGAACAGGAAGTAGTAGAACAGGATTCGGGTGCTCGGCTCGGTCGCGCCGAGCCAACGCACCGACATCATCGCCACGGCGAGGAAGAGAGCGCCTGGGAGCGCGGACAGCTCGCCGAGGCTGAAGCCGTGGCTCTGCGGCTGCAACACGAGAATCACCCCGGCAAAGCCGATGGTCGCCCCGACCCACGTCGCCCTTGCCGCCCTTTGGCGCGAGACCATCCAGGCGACAAGGGGCATCCACAACGGCGCGCTGTAGGTCAGCAGTGTCGCGTTGGCCAGCGGTATCTGCGTGATCGCGAAGAACAGCGCATACCAGCACGCGGTGCCTGTCGTCGCGCGCAGAACGTGAAGCCCCATCACGTGCGACCGGAGCGATGACCATCCGCCGCGCAACGCCACCGGCGCGATGAACAACAGACAGATCAGATTCTGGGACAGCAGCAGCACACCGGTCGAGGTGTACTGCCCAGACACCTTCGCCAGCGCACCAACCAACGCGACGCAGAAGAATGCGGCGGTCGTGAGAGCTGCTCCCACGGCCAGGTTCTCGGGGCGGTGGCCCACCCGGGGGTCCGACGCCCTCACCTCACCCACTGGCCACTTCGCATCCTTCGATCATTGGCCCGCCTCCGCGAGGGCCGCCTTGACGTCCGCCTGGGTCTTCGCCAGGAAGCTCTGCAACTCGTCACCAATCATGAAGGCGGTGGTGAATTGGCTGCGTTGCGCGATCTGCTTCCAGGTGGGTGACTGCACCATCTCGCCGAGCGCCTTCTGCCAGTAGTCGACGGCGGACTTCGGCATGTCCGGCGGGCCGTAGAGGCCTCGCCAGTTCGAGAGGGTGACATCGAGTCCCTGCTGCCTGGCGGTGGGAGCGTCGACACCAGGCAATGGGTTCTCGGAAAGCACCCCGACTGCCGTGAGGTCGCCGGTCTTCAACTGGCCGATGAACTCACTGACGCCGCCGATGGCCACGCTGACCTCGCCACTGCGAAGCGCCGCGATCTGGTCACCTCCGCCCTCCTGTGTGAATGTCGTTGCGGGCGCAAGGACCCAGCAGGCACGGACACCGCTTAAACCTCATTTCAGCGGCGCGCCGAGCTGGCGCCTGGGCACTGACTTCACCTGACAGGTCGATTTTCCACAGTGGATTCGGCTCACCGGCCGGAGGTATGGCGGCTGTGAGTCGACCACGATGGCAGCAGTCCATATCGGAAGGGGAGCGGCATGAAGTATGAAGAGTTCATCGCCCATGTGGCACAGAATGCCGAACTGTCGGAGGAGGACGCGGCCACACTAACGGTTGCCACGTTGGCCACGCTCTCGGAACGAATCACCGGCGGTGAGGCACAAGATCTGGCAGCCCAGTTGCCCGGCCCTCTGCAAACCGCGCTGGCTAGCGCCCAAGAGAACGCCGAGGCATTCAGCTTCAAGGAATTCGTCGAACGGACCGCCGAACGCGCCGGCACCGATGCAGATGTGGCCGAAGGTGCCGTAGTCGCGGTATTCGAAACACTTCGTGACGCCGTGACACCCGGAGAGTTCGATGATGTGCTCAGTCAACTGCCGGCAGACTTCCACCGGCTAGGTGCCTCCGGGCCCCGCTGATTCACAACGCGCAAAGCAACCCGCCGAAGTACGCCGTGACTCACCCGTCAACGATTCCGGGGTTCGTGCGGCTCTTTCGCTCGGCGGCGAGCATCGATATCGACAAGAACGACGTGCGGCGATTTCGCGAGTTCCTAGATGAACAGATCGACGGCCTCGCCATCGCGGGGCGGAACGCGGCCAAACGGGACGGACGCGTCGTGATTTCGCTGCAACACCTACCGATCACCAAAGGCGTGCAGGAACGAACGAATGCGTGAATTCGACAAGCTCGAGGAGGCCGAGGAAATCCGCGAGTTGTTGCGCCAGCACGTGCGGCGGCCGCCGGCCGAGGTCACGTTCGCCGGGGACACCGAGCGGATGCTGCCAGAACTGTTCGGCGGCCTTAGCGTCGCCATTGCCCGGACGCGCTTCGGGTCATCGACCCAAAATTGACCAACCCAACGACCACCGACTGGGAGCGTTCGTTCGCGTTGTTCAGGTTGATCTTCTAACGGCTTGCAAAGGGAGAGCCATATCGGCCGCCACGGCGCGGTCTCAAATAGTGAGTCATTAACGGTGAACTCCATTCCCGGCCTGAGGGACCCGCCCCACGGCCGTGTCACCAAGTAGGAGGTGATGACGGTGGTTAGCGCCGCCACACTGTTTCACCGGCCCGAACATGAACCATGTCGATCTTTCTGATCTCGCCGAGACGGCCGACTTCCTTGACCGTACCTATGGGTGCGCATGCGCATCTGAACTCGGTGGCGGCGAGGGCGGGCGCCGGTGCGTTGAGATGGCGGCTGGTGACGACCGCGGGGTTGGAGTGGGAACAGATTATTAACCATGAGGAGGTGGGAGCGCTGACGGCCAGCGCGGTAGTGGACGCGCCCGGCGCGTTGCGACGGCTACCCATCGCGCTGTTCTGACTCTTCGAACCTCGCGGCGATGATTACCACAAGGCTGCGGGAACGCGCCGGTTCCATCGACACACCCGCGTAGGCGGCACGACGGTAACATGCCGGCGACCGCATTGTCGCCCTTCGCCTCCAGGTCGAATATCGGGTCAGCGAACGATCGTAAGGCCGTCCGGCTGCTCGATTTGCACGCCCTCGAGCAGCTTGATGACGTAGGTAGCCCTCGCCGGCTTGAAACGGACCGACGATGATGTGGAAGCGCGGGGAGCGCGGTGGCCGTGCGCCGCCGCAGGAGACTCGGGAATCTGAACGAGAAGCGCCGTGTTGCACAAGATACCGGTCTGACTGGGCAGGCTCCTGAGTATGCGCATTGCCAACCCGTGAGTTAACAATCCAGGCCGGTTTCTTTCTAATCCACTACCTAACCAGTGAGTTCTTGATGCTTCTGCGCGTCCTCAAACGACGCCCCGCTGTTCCGACAACCCAACTATCCAATAGCGCACCAGCAAGCCCGTGGCGAGCCTTGCGCAGTTCGAGCATGCGGCTGTGGGTGATCGCCAACACCTTCAGCAACGCCGGCGCCTGGATGCAGATGGTCGCGCAGAACCTGCTGATCCTCCAGCTCACTGGGTCCGTCGCGGTGACTGGCCTCTCCTTGTCCATTCAGGCCCTGCCGGGCTTGCTGCTCGGCGTTTCCGGCGGCGCGCTGGTTGATCGCTGGCCGCGGCGCCTGACCGCCGGGTTGGGCCAGCTCTCGATGGCGATGATCGCCTTCACGACAGCCACGCTCGCCGCGACCGGCATGTTGAATGTTCCGCTATTGATGGTGCTCGGCCTGGCGACGGGCCTCGTCGCGACCGTCGACGGTCCCGCCTGCACCCTGCTCGGCAACGACCTCGTGTCACGTCGCGACGTGCCGTCGGCGATCGCCATCGGATCGGTCGCCGGCAACGTCGGCCGACTGGCCGGCACCGCGGCGGGTGCGCTCGTCGCCTCAGTGGGGATATCAGTCGCCTACGCGGCCAACGGGCTGTCGTTCCTACTCGTCGCCCTAGCCGTTCCGTTCCTCAAGCTGGTCCACGAACCTTCCAGCGACGATGACGAAGTTCCCCAGCCGGGCGGTACCCGCGACGGGTTGACGAACCTCGCAAAGAACCGCGTGCTCCTCGCCCTCGTCGCAATCGGAGCGCTGACCAGTCTGCTCGGCCGCAACTACTCATTGAGCATGGCTGACCTCGTGACGGGACCGCTCGGTGCCACCGGCACCATGTATGGCAGCGTGGCCGCCGCGCTGGCCATCGGGGGGATCGCGGGCTCAATCATGGCTGGCCGGATGCAGGCGCCGCGGTTGCGCACGGTCGTATTGCTGTTCACTGCCGCGGCCCTTCTTCAGGTGCTCAGTGGGCTCTCGCCACTAGTCCTGATCCTGATCGCCGTGGTGATCCCCATGGCGGCGGTTGAAGCCGCGGCGGCGACGACCGCAGCCACCATGCTCCAGACCGTCCCGCCGCCGCACCTTCGCGGTCGCGTGCTGGGGGCCTGGCGAACGGCCAGCACAAGCTGGGGGCTAGCCGGGCCGCCGATACTTGGGCTGATCCTCGAGATAGCCGGCACTCGCACGGGACTGGTTGTCACCGGTATCACCGTTGCTGCCGTGCTCACCCTCGGCAGTGCGGCATACAGGCGTCGTCAGAGCGTGCCGGAAGAGTCGATGCCGACTTCGGCCGAGCGGATCCTGGAACTCGTCCCGGAAGCTGCCGTCGAAACTGAACGTGATGCGCCCAAGCAGGATTTCGATGCTCGCGCCTGTGAGTTGACCGCGGCTTGACGCCCGCGCGAAACATACCGTCGGAATCAAGCGAGTGGTGGTTCGATCTGGACGGGGTAGCGGGAGCGGCACATTGACGGTCTGTTCGTTATGCAGAGTGTCGACGACCGCACGCATCGTGAGGTCGAATCCACTCCCCGAGTTGGCTCCCGCCGTCATCGTCACCGGTCCGAGGGGATAGCTCCTTGCGGCGGACGCCTGCTCGGAACCCTGGCACCCTGTCAGGATGAGCGAGACCGCCAGTAAGGCGGTGAGGGTCGATTTGATCATCGCGGCCGTGCACTCCCATCGGTCACCCTGGTGGCGTTCATTCGATTGGCGGCGGTCACCATCCAATCCGCGGCCTCCTCGGCAGTGAGTGCCGCGATGTGGTCGCACGCACGAGTGGGGGCGATCATCGGCGTGGCCACCAGCGGGTATTACGACGTCGTGGAGTGCACGCCGGCATGACCCCATTCGGTGTCGATGACGCGACTGACGGCGCTCAGCGCTGCCTTGGATGCGTTGTAGGCAGCGAACATCGGCGATGACTCCGGCAGGACGCGCCAGGTGGCGACGTTGATGATGTGCCCGTCACCGCGTTCGATCATTGCGGGCGCCAGGCCCCGGATGAGCCTCAGCGGTGCGTAGTAATTGAGCGCCATGATCCGTTCGACGTCGTGCCAACGATCCAGCGATTCAATCAATGGCCTGCGGATGGACCTGGCCGCATTGTTGATCAGAATGTCGACCGGGCCAACGGCTTCCACGACCTTGTCGACCTGGGCCAGATCGGCCAGGTCCGTGGGTATTGCGATGGCATTGCCCCCGCGCGCGGTAATCCGTTCGACGAGGTCGGCCAGTAGGCTCTCCCGACGTGCGACCGCGATCACCGTCGCCCCATGGTCGGCGAGCTTCTGCGCAGCCACTTCACCGATTCCCGACGACGCGCACGTCAGCAGAATCCGCTTGCCGCGCAGATCGACTGACGTGCGTGCGAGCCATCGTGGCACCGGACGCATTCCGGACAGCCGCAGGGTCTTCTGACGTCCGCGATCACCACCTGCGGTCCGGTTCGGTCTCTCCGTGCTATGCCGTCATCGAGATGTCCGATCTTGCGTGGCGGGTGATGCGGGAACAGTAAATGACTGCTCGCGATCAGTATTGCGATTGCGTCAAATACCGTCGACAGCCACCTGCGATACGCCACCACCGGCTCGGCGACGGCACGGCGCAGGCATTTCAGCGCCCGTAGCACAGTAAACTCCAAAACGTGCGTGCACTGACCATGGCCGATCCCGAGCTCGAGGTCCGCCCCGACCTCACCGGCTCGGGGGACCTGCCCGCGCACATGCGAATCGGCTACTGGCTCGAACGGTTGATCGTGTCCCGGAAACTGCAACCCGGCGACAAACTTCCCTCGGAAGTCGACATCGCGGCCGCCTTGGGCGTGAGCCGAATGACGCTGCGGCAGGCACTCGGCTCCATCGAAGCCAAAGGGCTCATCGACAGGCGACGCGGCCGATTCGGCGGCAACTTCGTCACCACTCCCCGATTCGAGTTCGACCACGAAACCCTTCCCGGCTTCACCGAGCAGATGCGGCGGATCCACGTCGAGGCGGGCGCACACGTCCTGAAGGCGTCCACGCGCCGTCCTACCGCAGACGTCCGCCAGAGCCTCGGTCTCAAACGCGGTGACCAAGTCCACGAGATACTGCGCGCGCGATCCGCCAATGGCGAGCCAATCGTGTTGGAGGAAACCTACTTTCCCGCGCACGTCTTTCCCGAGATGCTGTCGGCGAATCTGACGGGCTCACTGTACTCGGTTATGCGGGAACAAGATTCGGCGCCGTTTTCCGCCGAGGAGCAGATCGAGGCAACTCAGGCAACCGAGCATCAGGCGGAAATCCTCGACGTGCAGGCGGGGGCTCCCCTGCTTCTGATCACCCGAACCTCGTTCACCGAGGCCGGGGTTGCGGTTGAATTCACCCGCGACTACCACCGATCGGACCGCACCCGCATCCGCATCAGATCCCGCGTCGACAGCAGCACGCAGACGGTGGTCGAGCCGTATCCCGCGTCGTCCTAACGCGATAGCACGTCGGCGAGTAGGTCCGCGGATAGCCCGACGACCAACGCGGGCGCCACCGCCTGCAGCTCGGCGGTGGGCTCGGCGCTGACGGCGATGCAGTGCATCCGCGCGGCCAGGGCGGCCCGCACACCGGGGACGGAGTCCTCGAAGACCAGGATGTCGCTGGGTCGGCGGCGGAGCAGCCGGGCACCCATCAGGAAGCCCTCGGGATCTGGTTTGCCATGGGCTACATCCTCTTCCGTGACCATCACGTCGAAGAACTCGGCTGCCGGACTGTTGTCGAGGACCACCTTCGCGTCCTCGCGCTGCGCCCCCGTGACGATGCCAACGGGAATTCGATGTTTCGCGAGCAACCTGATGAGGCCAAGGGAACCTTCGCCGATCGGGTTCAGCTCGGCGACGCGCCGCTCGTAGCGTTCGCGCCGGAGCCGGAGCAGTTCGGTGACCTCGTCGGCTCCACCCCGTCCGCGCTCGGCCATGGCGAGCTCGACGATCTCGCGGTCGCTGCGGCCGAGAAACCGATCGCGGTAATCCTGCGCAGGCATGACCCAGTCGAAGTGCTCGAGGAACAGCTCGGAGTAGACGTCGCAGATGATGTGCTCGTCGTCGGACAGGGTCCCGTTGAAGTCGAAGATGACGGCGGGCTGGGTGCTGGTCAGCCACCGGCCGAGGACGGCATCTACATCGGCGTTGCCGCTGACACCAGCGAGTCGGGGGGCGTTCATCGATGTTCCTTGCTCGGCGGCGACATGAGCGGGACGACGGTGAGTCAACCATTGACATACCCAGCAGTCAATCGTCTAGTCTTTTAAGAATTCGCGGTGGCCGCGCTCCCCTGAACCCCTGGTCCGAAAGTTGCGACAGCATGCCATTTCCCAGCCGCAGTGAAATCGTGATCATCGGCGGAGGTGTGGTCGGCGTGAGCATCGCCTATCACCTCGCCCGGCGAGGAAAGACCGACGTCACACTCGTCGAACGCAAGGCGCTCACCGAAGGGAGCACCTGGCATGCGGCTGGGTTGGTCGGCCAGTTGCGCAGCAGCGCGAACCTCACCCAGCTCATGCGCAAGAGTGTTCAAACCTACGAGACCCTCGAGGACATCACCGGGTATCCGACCAGCTGGCACGGCGTCGGCGGGCTGCGGGTGGCCTCCAGCCCCGAGAGGTGGGAGGAATTGCAGCGGGTCTACACCCAGGGTAAGAGTTATGGATTCGATCTCCATCTGGTGGGCCCGCGCGAAGCCAAGGAGCTCTTCCCGCTGCTGAACACCGACGGCGTGCACGGCGCCACGTGGACGCCGTCGGACGGTTACGTCGATCCCAACCAGCTGACCCACTCGTTTGCCGCAGGCGCCCGCGCCCTCGGTGTGCGCATCGTGCAGCAGTGCCGGGTCGAGTCGATCGAACGCGACGGCAGGCGCGTCATCGCCGTCCTCACCGAGCAGGGCCGGATCGAATGCGACGTGGTGGTCAACGCGACCGGCATGTGGGGCGCGGAGACCGCCCGGCTGGCCGGAGTCGACGTGGCGGTCAATGCCGTCGAGCACCAGTACGTCGTCACCGAGAAGAGCCACGATCTGCCCGCCGATCTGCCGACCTTCCGCGATCCCGACGCCAGGTTCTACCTCAAGCCGGAGGCCGGTGCCCTGGTGATTGGCGGCTGGGAGGAGGGCACCCGCGCATGTTGGCGCACCATCCCCCGCGACATGGGGCCAGAGTTGTTCCCTGCCAATCACGAACGTTTCGAAGGCTTGGCCGAGGGGGCCGTCCACCGCCTCCCCGCGTTCGGCGAGATGGGCATCCACACATGGGTCAACGGGCCGATCCCGTTCTCACCCGATGCCGAGCCGCTGATGGGACTCACGGAGGACATCGACAACCTCTTTCACTGTTGCGGATTCTCTGCGGGCATCGCCGCCGCAGGCGGAGCGGGTGACGCAATGGCCAACTGGATCATCGACGGCGACCCCGGAATGGATCTGTGGCCGTTCGACGTTCGCCGGTTCGGCACCCCGCACAACGTGCCCGCGGTGCTCGACATGGGGTCGATCCAGGCCTACGGCCACTACTACGACATCGCCTTTCCCAATCGAGCCAGCCATCCGCCGCGAGGACAGCGGCGCAGCGCCATCTACGACCGGCTACGCGAACGCGGTGCCGTATTCGGCAGCAAGTTCGGATACGAACGGGCCAACTGGTTCGACCCCGACAACGTGGGCACCGAGGAACTGCCGACGTTCGGCCGCAGCAATGCCTGGGACTTCATTGCGGCCGAACACCTAGCCGTGCGCACCGCGGTCGGCGTCATCGACCAGAGTTCGTTCAACAAGTTCGAGATCAGTGGCCGCAACGCGCTGGCCCTGCTGCAGCGCATCGCCGGGTCGAACATGGACACCGCCGTTGGCAAGGTGACCTACACCCAGCTGCTCAACGAGCGTGGCGGGATCGAAGCCGACGTCACCATCACCCGACTGGCGTCCGACCGCTTCTACCTGATCACCGGCGCCGGTTTCGGTCGGCACGACGTCACGTTCCTGCTGCAGCACGCGCCCACCGACGGCAGCGTGGTCATCACCGACGTCACATCGGCCCATGGCGTGCTCAACGTCTGCGGGCCCAAGTCGCGCGACGTGCTGGCGGCGCTGAGTGCCACCGCCTTCTCGAATGAGGCGTTCCCCTACATGACCGCCCAGCGGGTCGACGTCGGCTGGGCGCCGACGCTTGCGCTACGCACCACCTACGTCGGCGAGTTGGGTTGGGAGCTGCACGTGGCATCCGAATACGTCCGCGACCTCTACGACAAGATCCTGGAGGCCGGTGCGCCCCATGGCATTCGGGACGTCGGCTACCGCGCGGTCGAATCCCTGCGATTGGAGAAGCAATACTTGGCGTGGGCTACCGACATGCGTTCGGACACCAATCCGTATGAGGCCGGCCTCGGTTTCTGCGTCAGGCCGGCCAAGCCCGACCTGCTGGCGGGTCCGGCCCTCAAGGCGATCAAGGACGCAGGCCCCAGCCAGATGTTGCGGTGGTTCACCACCGAGGCAGACGTCGTGATGCATGGCGGCGAGATGCTGGTGCACGGTGACACCCACGCCAGCGTGCGGAGCGCCGGTTACGGCCACACCATCGGCGCCACCACCTTCTCGGCCTACCTCCCGGCCCACGTCTTGGCAGGTGCCGACGGCGCGACGCGGAGTGGCTTCGAAGTGGAGGTGATGAACCAACGCCATCCGGCCACGATGCTGACCGAACCGCCCTACGACCCGTCGGGCGCCAAGGTGCGCGGATAGTGGGACGGCAACTGGTAAAGGGACCGTTACATCAAAGTCTAGACGTTTAACAATGCTCGGCTTACAGTGAGTTGAACCATCGCAATACACCGTCCCGGCACGCCAGGAAGTTGCGTTAATGTCGTTCTCCCTCAACGATGCCCAGCTCGACGAACGGTTCGAGCAGATTGCGGTCCTCGCGGGTCGGCCACGACAGCTCGAAGAGCTCTCCGGTGGCCTGACCAACCGCAACTTCAAGGTGACCACACCCGACGGGGTCTTCGTCGCACGGTGCTGCGACACCACGTCGAATCTGCTGGATATCGACCGCGAACAGGAGTACCTCAACTCGAAGGCGGCCGAGCAAGCCGGGGTCGGGGCGCCAGTGATCGATTATCTGCCGGAGATGGGCGTCTTGCTGCTCGGCTACCTCGAGGGGACGACCTTGACCAACGCCGACTTCCAGCGCTCCGGTGTCATCGCCAAGGCCGCCAAGGCAATACGCACTCTGCACGATGGTCCTCGATTCCGTGGCGAGTTCAACATGTTCGAGCGCCAGCCCCACTACTTGAACACCGTGCACCACAACGGGTTCAAGATCCCGAGTGATTACCTGAGCTACGCGGACAGGTTCGCTCAGATCGAGACCGCCCTGAGCGTCGGCGATCAGACCACGGTCCCGTGCAACAACGATTTACTGGCAGGCAACTTCATCGAGGATGGCGACAAGGTCTGGCTCATCGACTACGAGTACTCAGGCAACAACGATCCGTGCTTCGAGCTGGGCAACGTGTGGAGCGAATGCGGGCTGTCGCTCGACCAGCTCGACGAGCTCGTCACCGCCTACTACGGGCGCGCACTGCGCCACAAGATCGCCCGCGCCCGATTGCAGGGCATCGTCTCCAAGTACGGCTGGACACTGTGGGGATGCATCCAAAGTGCTTCGTGCGCTTTGGACTTCGACTTCTGGGGCTGGGCGATGGAGCGCTATGACGGCGCCGTCGCCGAGTTCAACGGGCCCGATTTCGACCGACTCCTCGCCGACGCCACCGCCACCGACCAACCCTGAACGGAGCCCCATGTCCACCACCCTGCCCGATCCGGTGCACAACGCCGACCATGACGATCTCGCCACCTATGGGTACAAACAGAAACTGAGCAGAAGCCTGGGTTCGTTCAGTTCCTTCGCCGCAGGCTTCAGCTATATCTCCATTCTCACCGGCATGTTCCAGCTGTTCGGATTCGGCTACGGCTTCGGCGGACCTCTGCTGTTCTGGACCTGGTTCGTCGTGCTCGCCGGTCAGTTCTGCGTCGCACTGGTCTTCGCCGAACTCTCCGCTCGCTACCCGATCGCCGGATCGGTCTACCAGTGGGCCAAGAAGGCGAGCAGCCGCCCCGGCGCCTGGCTGGCCGGCTGGATGATGCTGATCGGCTCCCTGGTGACCATCGCCGCCGTGGCGATCGCCATGCAGGTGGTACTGCCCCAAATCTGGTCCGGCTTCCAGGTGTTCAGTGACAGCGCCCAGAACGCGGTGCTGCTCGGATCCTGCGCCGTGGTGCTCACCACCATCATCAGCCTGTTCGGCGTCAAGTTCATGGCGGTGGTCAACAACATCGGCGTGGCGGCGGAGCTGATCGGTGTCGCGCTCATCATCCTGCTGCTGCTGTTCCACATCCAGCGCGGCCCCGGCGTCGTATTCGACTCCCAGGGCATCGGTCCGGGCATGTACGGCTGGGAGTCCCTCGGGTACCTCGGGCCGCTGCTGATGGCCGCCATCATGCCCGCCTACGTCATGTACGGATTCGACACGGCCGGGTCACTGGCCGAGGAGACCGTCGATCCCCGACGCACCACTCCGAAGGCACTCCTGCGAGCGCTCGCGGCCGCGGGCCTCGCGGGAGCGGCGCTACTGCTGCTGGCCCTCATGACCGCCGACTCGCTGGATCCGGCGGTGCTCGGCGTCGGCGGACTGCCGTCGGTGTTGGAATCCGCTCTGGGATCGACGGTCGGCAAGCTCCTCCTGATCGACGTCGCCTTCGCGATCTTCATCTGCACGCTGGCCATCCAGACCGCCTCCATCCGACTGGCCTTCTCGATGGCACGAGATCATGCGCTGCCCTTCGGTC
Source organism: Mycobacterium sp. (assembly GCA_025965555.1). GTDB lineage: Bacteria > Actinomycetota > Actinomycetes > Mycobacteriales > Mycobacteriaceae > Mycobacterium. The sequence goes on along the minus strand of JAOPWT010000171.1, from coordinate 740 downwards.
GGCAACTCGCCCACGTCACCGAACGGCGGCACTCCCCCGTGGTCCCCGCCATCGTCAGTGGTCTGATCGCCATCGGTCTGCTGGTGCTCAACGTGGGCAACGCGAAGATCTTCCTCCTGATCACCAGCGTCGCCATCGCCATCGTCTACATCGCCTACCTTTTGGTCACGATTCCCGTGATGCGCCAGCGCCTCCGTGGCTGGCCCGACGACGCGGGCAAGACCGGCTGGTTCTATCTGGGCCGCGGCGGAGGCCTGGTGATCAACGCGCTGGCCATCGGGTATGGCGCATTCATGCTGGTCAACCTGCTCTGGCCGCGGGCCGCCATCTACGGCGATGGCGTTTACGCATGGGGCGGCCTGATCTTCGTCGCGGCGATCATCGCCGTCGGCGCGATCTACTACGCCACCCGCCAACACGGCCGTGACGAACGGATCGCCGAAGAGCACCGGCACGTCCCGATGACCGACAGCGTCTAACAGTTCCCACTTCCCGCAAGGATCTCTGCTTCATGGCCACTAAACCACTCCCCGCCCGCGCCCGCGTCGTCATCGTCGGTGGCGGCGTGATCGGCACCAGCGTCGCCTACCATCTGACCAAGCTCGGCCATACCGACGTGGTTCTGCTCGAGCAGGGCCAATTGTCCTCTGGCACAACATGGCACGCTGCCGGGCTGGTCGGTCAGCTGCGCGCTTCGGAAAGCGGTACCCGGCTGGTGCAGTACTCCACGCAGCTCTACG
>JAOPWT010000143.1 GCA_025965555.1 Mycobacterium sp. | reverse complement strand
GAAGTCCAGGCTCAACACGTCACCATACCGAAGCACGTAATGGTGTGGCATGCCATGCAGGACGGCTGCCTCTTCAGAATGCCGTCGACGTCTGGCGTGGAACCGACGAACAACGCCTGGCCATCTGAACGACTAGTTCTGCCGAGCACGCCGCCACACCAGGAGGGCGTGCGTCGTGACGCCGCCCGCGTCGGTGGTGGTGGCCGACAACGTCAGAAGGTCACCGTCGACGGTCGCCCGCCGAAACTGAGGCCGTGCCAACAGTTCCGGCATCATCGACATCGTCACGTCGTGGTGCAGCGTCGAGGTCCGCTCGTCGACGACGAAGCGGCCGCCGTAGGCGACGTACTCGTCCATGTCCGACTTCGCCAGCTGGGCCGACATGAACCCGTCTGCGGTGTAGAGGATCAAGCCGCGCGGCGCGATGCCGAGCGGGTGGCGCTGCTCGCCGGTGGCGTCGTCGCGGGTGACGAACGACGCCAACTCCCATGCGCCGAGGACGGCCTCCCGCAGGGACGTCACGGCAGGATGACGGTGCGACTGACGGGCTCCGCGGCCGCCTGCCTGCTGGACAGCCCACGCTGCAGGCCGGCCAACAGCGCGTCACGGGTCTCGCGTGGATCGATCAGCTCGTCGAAGCCGAGATGCTCCGCGGAACGATAGGACGCCTCGAGCTCGGCGTCGCGCAGCTTGCTGCTGAGATCGTCCTCTGCGTGCGCGGCGCGACTCAGTGCCGCCGCGCTCATCGCGCCCATCGTGGCGCCGGGGTAGGCGTAGGTGGCAACCTGGTCGTCGAATCCCAACAGGGACATCACCATCGATCCGAAGCCGTAGGCCTTGCGCAGGGTGACGTGCAGCTTCAGCGTGGTCGCCGCGGTCTGTGCCGCGAACATCCTTGCCCCGCTGCGCAACACGCCGCTGCTCTCCGACCGGCTGCCTGGCATCATTCCCGGATTGTCGGCCAGGAACACGATCGGCAGGTGAAAGGAGTCGGCCACCATGATGAAGTGTGCGGCCTTGTCGGCAGCGTCCGAATCGATCGACCCAGCCATCACCTGTGGTTGGTTGGCGACTACCGCAACCGGGTGGCCACCGAGATGGGCCAGTCCGCAGATGATGGCCCTGCCGAATCGGGGCTGCACCTCGAACCAGTCTGGGCGGTCGAAGATCACGTTCAGGACGTCGCGCATGTCGTACACCCGGCGGTTGTCTCTCGAGACGACGTCGAGCAGCTCGGGGGTGGGCCGAGGTGCCGTCGATTCGTCAGCGGGCAGCGCGGGGGGATAGGACCAGGCGCTGGGCGGGAAGTAGGACAGGTAGCGGCGAATGTCGTCGATCACGGCCTCGTCGTCCTCGCCGACGTTGTGGATCACGCCACTGTGCAGTGCGACGCTCGGACCGCCGAGATCCTCCTTCGAGATCTCCGCTCCCGTGGACTCCTTCACCACGGGCGGCCCCGCGGTGAAGATCGCGCCCTGGCGGCTCATGATCCTGAAGTCGCACACCGGGGCCACCAGGGCGCCATGCCCGGCCGACGGGCCGAGCACCGCCGCGACCGTGGGGACCCGGCCCGAGCACCTCGCCTGAGCGAGCAAGTCGGTCGGCGTGCGTCCGTAGTGGCCGCCCGTGGGACGGAAACCCGCGCCTTCGAGAAGCATGACCAGTGGAATCCGGTCCCGCAGAGCGAGTTCCGCGATGCGGTAGCGCTTGGAGTTTCCGCCGGGGCCGATGCTGCCCGCCAGCGTGGTGAAGTCTTCGGCGCCGACCATGACGGGCGAGCCATCGAGCAGTCCCGAGCCGACGACGATGCCGTCCGCGGCGATCTCACCGCCGACCAGCGTGCCGATCTCGCGGAACGACCCCTTGTCGAGCAGTCGGTCGAGGCGGGCGCGGGCATCGAGTTTGCCCTTGTCGTGGTGCTTGGCGAGTCGCTCGGTGCCACCCATCGCCCAGGTGTGGTTGCGGCGACGCTCGAGGTCGTCGAGCGTGTCCTTCCAGTCTTGCGCCTTCGTCATGGGTGCCATCCTCACAGGTGGGTGCCGGTGCCGTCCGCGGTATTGGCGTTGACCATACTGAATTGCTTACTGTAGCGTCGACGTCCGTGGCGAGCAGGGTTGGGGACGGTGTCGTGCCTTCCCCGGCCGGGGTGTCCGAGGAGACCATCGACGCGGGGCTCGACGAACTTCGCAAGGAGAGCGGCGCTGCTCGCGGACGGGGTGAAACGCGATCGGGTAACTACGAGAGTGGTTGAGACGCAAGGCGATTGGAGCCATCGATGAGCACGCCGATCATGGACGAGGCCGCCAAGTTGCTGGCGGATCCGCTCGCCTACACCGACGAGCGGACCCTGCACCTGGCGCTCACCCACCTGCGCAACACGGCACCCGTGTCGTGGGTGGAGGTGCCGAACTACCGGCCCTTCTGGGCCGTCACCAAGCACGCCGACATCATGGCGATCGAACGCGACAACGCTCGATTCACCAACTCGCCACGGCCCGTCCTCATGACGGCCGAGTCCGACGAACTGCAAGCAGGCGTCGGCATCAGCACCCTGATTCACATGGACGATCCGCAGCACCGGGTGGTGCGGGCGATCGGCGGTGACTGGTTCCGGCCGAAGGCCATGCGCGCCATGAAACTTCGGGTGGATGAGCTCGCGACGCGGTACGTCGATCACATGGGCGCGGTCGGCCCCGAATGCGACTTCGTCCAGGAAGTCGCGGTGAACTTCCCTCTGTTCGTCATCATGTCGCTGCTGGGGGTGCCCGAGTCGGACTTCCCCAGGATGCTGCAGTACACCCAGGAACTGTTCGGCAATGACGACGCGGAGTTCAGTGCGGGCGCCTCGAAGCAGGACCAGCTCGCCGTGCTTCTCGACATGTTCGGGTACTTCACTGCGCTGACCGCGTCGCGCCGCGAACAGCCGACCGAAGATCTGGCGTCGGCGATCGCGAACGCCCTCGTCGACGGCGAGCCGCTGTCCGACGTCGACACGGTGTCGTACTACGTGATCATCGCGACCGCGGGCCACGACACCACCAGCGCGACGATCTCCGGCGGGCTGCAGGCGCTCATCGAGAACCCCGATCAGCTGCAGCGGCTTCGCAGCGACCCGGACTTGATGGGGCTGGCCGGCGAGGAGATGATCCGCTGGGTCACCCCGGTCAAGGAATTCATGCGAACCGCCAAGCACGACACCATGATTCGTGGCGTGCCGATCGCGGCAGGTGAGTCGGTGCTGCTGTCCTATCCGTCGGGCAACCGGGACGAGGACGTGTTCGACGACCCGTTCCGCTTCGACATCGGCCGCGACCCCAACAAACACGTGGCGTTCGGCTACGGCGTGCACTTCTGCCTTGGCGCAGCACTGGCCAGGATGGAAGTGAACAGTTTCTTCTCGGCGCTGCTGCCGCGGCTCGAGTCGATCGAGCTGACCGGTGACCCTGAACACACGGCGACGATCTTCGTCGGCGGTCTCAAGCATCTGCCGATCCGCTACCAGCTGGCGTAGCGCCTCGCGGGAACGGCTAGCAGCAGCGCGGTTCGACTTCAGCAGTGCGGTACCGCATCCGCCAATAGTCGCGCTCGGAGCACACCGGTTCGCCGGGATGGGTGCGTGCCCGATGGGCGACGTAGCGCCGATAGTGGTTGTCGCCCATCAATGAGCTGCAGTACCAACGGATCTGACGGCTGATTGTGGCAAGGCGTCCCATTGCTTCTGCACCTCCTTCTCAGCTGCGGTCGGGATCAAGCCCGAAGGTGCGAAGATCCGCGACGGGACGGGGTCGTCCGCACTGAGGGGGCGGCCGTTACCCCGAATGGCCTTGAGCGTCATGATGACACCGGCAGCGACCACGATGCACACCAGCACGGCGAAGATCACCGACAGCGTGCCCTGGATGAACGTGTTGCGGATGACGGCGTCGAGTTGGTCTGCGTTCTTGGCCGCGCCGAACGCCGTCTTGCCCGCGTCCTTCGCATCGCGGTACTGGAAGTGCTGAGTCCAGTAGCCGACCTTGGGGTCACCTGAGAAGATCTTCTGCCACGACGCCGTCATCGTCACGATGAGGTCCCACGCGAGCGGAATCCCTGGTATCCAGGCCCATTTGAGCAGGCCCCGTTTGATGATCACGACGGTGACCACGGTCAGCGCGATGGCGGCGAGCAGTTGGTTGGCGATGCCGAACAGCGGGAACAGCGTGTTGATCCCGCCGAGCGGATCGGTGACGCCCATCAACAGGATGCTGCCCCACGCAGCCACCACGATGATGCTGCACGCCCATGCACCGACCCGCCAGCTCGGATTGCGCAGCTTCTCCAGCGGCCCACCGAGATTGGCCAGCCCGTCCGACAGCATGAACCGCGCGACACGGGTGCCGGCGTCGACGGTCGTGAGGATGAACAGCGCCTCGAACAT
>JAOPWT010000127.1 GCA_025965555.1 Mycobacterium sp. | reverse complement strand
GCAGCGTGGTTTGCCCCTCGGGTGAGGCCCACGCCGCGGGACCGGTGAAGATGACCGTCATCAGCATTGCGAGCAGCGCCGCGATCAGCCTGCCCACCAACCACATGGGATGAATGTTTACACGTGCCGCGCTTCGGGGCGGCTCCCGGGTGCCAGCAGAGACTACTCGGCAACCAGACGGTGATCCGATGGTGACCTAGGCCGAAACCGGTTGGCGTGCTTGGCTGATCAGCACGTGGCGCCCGGCGGGGGCACGACGACGTCGACGAGGTACTTGGCGGCGATGTCGTCGACGCACGTGTTGCCCTGGAACACCACCGTGTGCTGGGTGCCCTGGAACGTCAACAGCGACCCGCCGAGTTGCTTGGCCAGCTCGACGCCGGCCTGGTACGGCGTCGCGGGGTCGTTCGTCGTCGACACCACCAGGACGGGCGGTAGACCCTTGACCTCGATGTGGTGCGGCTTGGAGGTGGCGGGGACGGGCCAGAACGCGCACGTGCTCAGCGGGGCGTACCCGGTGAACTGGCCGTAGCTCATGAACGGCGCGACCTCGCGGGCGCGGCGGTCCTCGTCGACGACCGTCTTGCGGTCGGTGATCGGGGGCTCGTCGACGCAGTTGACGGCCACGCGCACGTCGGTCGAGTTGTTGTAGTGGCCGTTCTCGTCGCGCCCCATGTAGAGATCGGCGAGCGCCAGCATGGTGTCCCCCGAACCGTTCTTCAGTTCGGACAGGCCCTGGGTGAGGTGCCGCCAGAGATTGGGTGAGTACAGCGGCAGGATGGTGCCGACGACGGAGTCGCTGTAGCTCAGTCCGCGCGGGTCCTTGGTCTTCGCGGGGTGCTGGACCAGTGGTTCGACGAGGCTCTTGTAGACGTCGACGGCCTTGGCCGGGTCGCTGCCCAGCGGGCAGTTCGGGCTCTTCGCGCAGTCGGCCGCGAAGTCGTTGAACGCGGCCTGGAAGGCGGCCGCCTGCCGGATGTCTGCCTCGACCGGGTCCGCGTTGGGGTCGACGGCACCATCGAGGATCATCGCGCGCACGTTCTGCGGGAAGGCCTCCGCGTAGGCCGATCCGATGCGGGTGCCGTACGAGTAGCCCAGATAGGTCAGCTTCTTGTCGCCGAGCGCGGCGCGCATGGCATCGAGATCCTTTATCACGCTTGTCGTTCCGACGTTGGCGAGGAATTCGTCGCCCATCTTCTCGACGCAGCGCGCGACGAAGTCCTTGGTCTCCGACTCGATGTGGGCCACGCCTGCTGGCGTGTACTCGACCTCGGGATCCGCCCTGAGCCTGTCGTTGTCCGCATCGGAGTTGCACCACACCGCGGGCGTCGACATTCCCACGCCGCGAGGGTCGAAGCCGACGAGGTCGAAGTGCTGGCGGATGGTCTCGGGAACGGCGCCGACCAGCGACGCAGCGGCCTGAACACCGGACTCACCAGGACCGCCGGGGTTCACGATCAGTGAACCGATCTTCTGCCCGGTGGCCTTGAACCGGATCATCGCGATGCGCGCGACGGCGCCGTCGGGCTTCGTGTAATCGACCGGCACCGAAAGCATTCCGCATTCGGCACCTGCAGGGATGCGGACGTCGGACGACGCGAGATCGCACTGGGACCAGTCGACCGGGGTCCCCGGCCGCGGCGTGGCGATGACGCCGCGCCCGTCGACCAATCTGCTGCAGCCCGCCACCAGCAGCACCACCATGGCGGCCGCGAGGACCCCGCGTCTGAGGTTCATGGCTGTCCATGCTGCCATGACGGCTCGTCGGCCCAGTTGAGGGCGCTAGCGCGTGGCGTCCAGCAACTCCTGAAGAGCGACCGCGAAGTCGTCTGCCATGTCCCACAAGTCGGGCAGCAGTTCCGGGCACGAGATCAGACCGACGTCGAGGGTGCCGTTGAGTGACATCACGGTGATGTTCAGCCCCGACCCGTGGAAGATCGGTCCCAGCGGATACATCGCCTTGACGCGGGCACCCAGGAAGTACAGCGGCACCTGCGGTCCCGGCACGTTGGAGACGACGAGGTTGTGCACGGGCAGCGCACTCGTCAGCCGACTCGAGGCGTAGACCCGCATCGCGACGCCGAATACCGCGGGTGCCGCGAACTGCGACCAGTCCTGCAGCAGGGTGGCGCCGATCGCCGCACTGTGTTGTTTGGCAACGGAATTCGCGTCGGCGATGGCCTTCAGACGCTGACCCGGATCCTCGATATCGGTCTGGAGGCTGGAGAACATGCCCGATACCTGGTTCCGGCCGGGCCGATCCGACTTGTCGTGCACCGACACCGGCACCATGGCGACCAGAGTGTTGTCGGGGAGCTCGTCGCGGTCGAGCAGGAAGTGTCGCAACACTCCGGCCACCAACGCCATCACCACGTCGTTGACCTTGACGCCGAAGTGGTTCTTGACGGTCTTGATGTCCTCGAGATCGAGCTGTGAGAACGCGACGTTGCGGTGTCCGGTGACAGTGGCGTTGAACCTCGTCTTGGGCGCTGCAAAGGGAGCGGCCATGGTCAGACCACTGCGCGCCCGCTTGACGGTGTCCACCACCGTCGACAGCGTCAACGGCAGCACGTTGGCAAGCTTCAACGGACGGGTGGCGTACTTGACCGCGCCGCCGATGGCGATCTCCAGGTCCGATCCTCCGCCCACCCCTTCGACCGGGTCGGGCGCCGGCGTGTCGGCTTCGGTGGTGCACAGCTGCGACATCAGGTTCGCACCCGTGACACCATCAACGCCTGCGTGGTGCACCTTGGTCATCACGGCGAGCCTGCCGCCGTCGTGTGCATCGGTGCCCGCGACATTCTCGATCACCCACATCTCCCACAGCGGTCGACTGCGGTCCAGCGTCAGCGAGGCGATGTGTCCGCAGATTTCCCCGAGTTCGACCCGCCCGCCGGGTGGCGGCAGGCCGATGCGATGCAGGTGCCGATCGACGTCGAAGTCCTTGTCCTCCACCCACACCGGATGGTCGAGGTTGAAGCGGTTGTCGGCCAGCTTCTCGCGGAACTCCGGCATCGCCTTGATCCGCAGGCTCAGGGCATCGCGCATTCGCTCGAACGAGTATCCGCCGGGAATCGTGGAGGTGTCGATCTCGAGGATCGAGCACACGTGCAGCGGCTGGGCGGCGGTCTCGAGGTAAAGGAAGCTGGCATCGAGTCCGCTGAGCCTTTGCATGTCGCCGATGTTAGGCCCGTCAGTTGTCCAGGTGTGAGGAACTGCACTTCGCCCAAGAGTTCACCTTCGCTGGCGGTAGTGACACACTGAGGGGGTCAGACGACCCGGGGACCCAGATGGGCCTCGAGGAACGAACCGGCGAGATTAGGGACAATGATGTCTGAGCAGACGGTCTACGGTGCTGCCACCGATACCTCCAAGCCCCGCACTTCGGCCGAATCGGCCGCTTCGCAGGCTCCGCGGACCAAGGTTCGCACCCACCACCTGTTGAAGTGGAAGGCCGAGGGCCACAAGTGGGCCATGTTGACGGCCTATGACTACTCCACCGCGCGGATCTTCGACGACGCCGAGATTCCCGTGCTGTTGGTCGGCGATTCCGCAGCCAACGTGGTCTACGGCTACGACACGACGGTCCCCGTCACGGCCGACGAACTGATCCCCCTGGTACGCGGCGTGGTGCGCGGCGCGCCGCACGCGCTGGTGGTCGCCGACCTTCCGTTCGGTAGCTATGAGTCGAGCCCGCAGCAGGCGCTGGCGACCGCGACCCGTTTCCTGAAGGAGACCGGCGCCGCGGCGGTCAAGCTGGAAGGTGGCGAGCGGGTCGCCGACCAGATCGCGACGCTGACCCAGTCCGGCATCCCGGTGGTGGCCCACATCGGCTTCACCCCGCAGAGCGTCAACGGACTCGGCGGCTTCCGCGTGCAGGGCCGTGGCGACGCCGCAGAGCAGACCATCCACGACGCCATCGCCGTCGCCGAGGCGGGTGCGATCGCCGTCGTGCTGGAGATGGTGCCCGCAGAGTTGGCCACGCAGATCACGGGCAAGCTGACCATCCCGACGGTCGGCATCGGCGCCGGACCCAACTGCGACGCGCAGGTGCTGGTCTGGCAGGACATGGCGGGCATGACGGCGGGCAAGACCGCGAAGTTCGTCAGGAGATTCGGTGACGTCGGCGGCGAATTGCGGCGAGCGGCAACGGACTACGCGAACGATGTGGCGACCGGAACGTTCCCGGCCGAGGAGCACTGCTTCTGACGGTGGGCAGGAGCGAAGCGGCTCGGGGCTAGGAGAACTCCGGCTTGCGCTTGCCGAGGAAGGCCCCGATGCCCTCCTTGCCATCCGCGGAATCGGCACACTCGGAGATCAACTGGGCCTCGTAGTCGAGCTGATCCTCGAACCGCGACGCGTAGCTCGTCAGCAGCAGCTTCTTGACCGCGGAGTTGGAATTCCTTGCCCCAGAAGCGGTCCGAGCCGCCAGTTCTTCGAGCTTGTCGGCCAGTTCGGCAGCGGGGACGACGGTGGTGACCAGCCCCCACTGCAACGCCTCGGCCGCCGTCAACACGCGGTTCGTGATCATCAACTCCTGAGTCCTTCGCAGGCCGACGAGGCGAGGCAACAGGTACGACGAGCTGCCGTCGGGGCTGAGGCCCGCCTTCGTGTAGGCCATCGTGAACGACGCCGACTCCGCGGCGAGCACCAAGTCGCCGGACACGCCGAGCGGGAAGCCGGCTCCTGCTGCGACCCCGTTGACTGCCGTGATCAGCACGGCGTCCATCCGCGCGAACGTCGACATCGCTCGATGCAGGTCGTCGGCCATGCCCTTGACGTAGGCGCCGGGGCTGGGCGCTGCCGCCATCGCCTTGAGATCGCCTCCCGCACAGAAGAACCTGCCTGCACCGGTGAGGGTGACCACCTTGGTCGCCTCGGTGTCGCACAGCGCAGCGGCTTCGGCGAGCTCCCGAGTCAACGTGTCGTTCATCCCGTTCGCGGCGTCGGGCCGATCGAGAACGATGCTGGTGATGGGTCCTGACTGGGCGAACTTCAGCGTCTCGAAATCGGTCATGGCGAGACGTTATCGCACCAGTTTGTAATGGCTGAGTCTCGTGTCGTCCTCCGTTCACCTGGATGTGGCAACCTGTTCACGAATTCGGGTGCGCAGTCCAGCCCTAAGACCACTGCCAAACTGAAGGTGAAGATGCCAGCTGACAAGCGCAAACCGTCCCGCCACACGGAGGTCGAGCGCAAGTTCGCGGTGGTGGAGGGCACCGTCGCCCCGTCGTTCGAGGGGCTGTCGTCGGTCGCCAAGGTGGAGCGCTCGCCCGTGCAACGGCTCGACGCCGTGTACTTCGACACGCCGGATCAGGATCTCGCCGCGCACCGCATCACGTTGCGCCGTCGCACGGGCGGTCCCGATGCGGGGTGGCACCTCAAACTTCCGGCCGGTGCCGACGCCAGGACCGAGGTCCGCACGCCGCTCGATGATTCGGGTGCTCCCGACGACACGCCCCCCGACGAGTTGCGCGACGTCGTGCTCGCGATCGTGCGCGACCGTCCACTGCGCCCGGTGGCACGGATCGCCACCAGCCGCACCATCGACCTTCTGTACGGGCCCGACGGCCGCGCGCTCGTCGAGTTCTGCGATGACACGGTGCGTGCGTCGGCCGAGGGTGACGGAGAACCGCAGGAGTGGCGGGAGTGGGAACTCGAGCTCGTCGAGGGCGCGGGCTCCGAAGCCGACGCCGCGCTTCTCGACCGGCTCGCCAATCGACTCTTCGATGCAGGCGCGCAACCGGCCGGGCACGGCTCGAAGTTGGCCAAGGTTCTGCAGAGCACGCCGAGGGATTCGGCAGCAAGCTCCGATGACCCGGTGCACCGTGCGGTGGCGGAGCAAGTCGAGGAATTGCTGGTGTGGGACAGGGCCGTGCGGACCGATACCTGGGACTCCGTGCACCAGATGCGAGTGGTGACCCGCAAGATCCGTAGCCTCCTTCGCGGGTCCGAGGACTCGTTCGGCATCGCCGACGACTCCTGGCTGCTGGCCGAGCTCAAGCTGCTTGCCGGAATTCTCGGAGTGGCGCGCGACGCCGAGGTACTCGCCGAGAAGTACGAGAACGCACTGGACGCACTGCCCGACGAGCTGGTCAGAGGCCCGGTCCGCGAACGACTGGTGGAGGGCGCCAAACGGCGCTATCACGCCGGCTGGAAGCGCTCGCTGGCCGCGATGCGATCCGAGCGCTACTTCCGCCTGCTCGACGGACTGGAGGCCTTGGTCGCCGCGGAACCGCCGTCGTCGGAGAGCGGTGCGGAACCCGATCAGGTGACCGTCGTCGGGGCCTACAAACGGGTGCGAAAGGCCGCGAAGAGGGCCGCCGCGTCCGCCGCCGATGACGACGTCTCCGCCAAGGACACCGACGAGGCGCTGCACGGAATTCGCAAGCGGGCCAAGCAACTTCGCTACACGGCCGCTGCCCTTGGCGACGACAAGGTCGCCGAGAAGGCGAAGACCATCCAGTCGCTGCTCGGCGACCATCAGGACAGCGTCGTCAGTCGGACGCACCTGTCCGAGGAGGCCACCACCGCTCACGGCGCAGGCGAGGACACCTTTACCTACGGCGTGCTGTATCAGCTCGAGTCGGAGGTCGCGCGACGCTCGGAGGACCAACTGGGCCGTGCGCTCAAGCAACTCAAGAAGACGGTCCGCGCCGCCGGCTAGCCTCCGAAGGGGCGGACGAGTTGGCCTGTAAGCCGGATTCTGTTCCGCGCCGCCATGACTGGCGGCGCGGCGGCGGCCATCCATCTGGACACACCGTCGCCGGGTGCCTCAAGCGGCCTACCCGCAGGCTCGGGCGAGCAGCCCTCGAACGCCTGCGCAGCCGCAACGAGGTTGCGGCCTTCTTGGCCTTGCTTCGGGTGGGGTTTGCCTAGCCACTCCGGTCACCCGGAATGCTGGTGCGCTCTTACCGCACCGTTTCACCCTTACCACCAGCTGCGCCCTTGGGCCCGAAGGCCGTAGAACACGGTGGTGGCGGTCTGTTCTCTGTGGCACTTTCCCGCGAGTCACCTCGGATTGCCGTTGGCAATCACCCTGCTCTGTGAAGTCCGGACTTTCCTCGAAGTCCAGGCGAACCTGGACTCCGCGGCCGCCCGGCCAACTCGTCCGCGCAGATCACCGTACTCTGAGGTGCATGCCAAGGCTGCCACCGGCCCGGTACCTGCTCCGCGCCAAGGACCTCGTCGACGCGCGCTATGCGGATCCGATCACCGTGGACGACCTCGCGGCCGCGGCGGGTCTGTCCCGCGCTCACTTCTCGCGCATGTTCACCAGGACGTTCGGTGAATCGCCGCGGGCGTACCTGCAGACGCGCAGGTTGGAACGCGCCGCGGCACTGCTGCGCTACACCGATCGGTCGGTGGCCGACATCTGCGTGCTGGTCGGCCTGCAGAGTGTCGGCTCCTTCACGACCAGCTTCGCCAGGGTGTACGGAAAGCCTCCCGCGGCCTACCGCGCCAGCCTGCCGCCCGCCGCCAGCCGCGCCAGGGTGCCGAGTTGCATCCTGGCGCGCGACACCCGACCGCGCGCAGACAGTCGCGTCAAGACAGCACATGGGGAGAAGACGAGCGACCGCGGCCGGCCGTAGCGTCGGGCCGGTGATGAGAATTGGAACTGCCCACCTGTGGGTTCATGATCAAGCAGTCGCGCTGGAGTTCTGGACCGAGAAGGTCGGCATGGAAGTGCGGGAGGACGTGTCGTTCCCCGAGGAGATGGGCAACTTTCGGTGGTTGACCGTCGGCCCGCCCGGGCAGGACGACGTCAGCATCGTGCTGATGGCGGTTCCCGGCGCACCGGTCATGGACGAGGACACCCGCGTCCAGGTGCTCGAGCTGACGGCGAAGGGCTTCGCGGGCACCGTGTTCCTCACCACCGACGACATCCAGGAGAGCTACGAGAAACTGACGGCGCGCGGCGTCGAATTCACCGAGCCACCCAACCAGATGCCCTACGGGATCGACTCCGGCTTCCGGGATCCTTCCGGCAACAGCGTGCGACTCACCCAGCTCAACACCTAGGCGGCACGCGGCGAGTCAGTTCTTGCTGCGCAGAACCATCACGTTGTCCCGCCAGGTGAACGGCTCACCGTCGGGACCGGTCCCGTCTCTTTCGATCACCTCGACGCGCGCTCGGTCCCATTGCGCGGCAGGTAGATCCAATTCTGCGAGCACCTCTTCCGGGCTGGGGAATGGGTGATCGTGCGGCACCTTCTTCGAGAACGGTGGCGGCGCGGCGTGGTCGACGATGACGAGCACGCCCCCAGGTGCGATGGCCTTCGCGGCGTTGCGCAGGATCTGCGGGCGCTCCAGTCGCACGGTGGAGTGCAGAAACTGCGCGGAGATCAGGTCGAAGATCCCGTCGGGGAAGCTGTCCGACAGGTCGTGGCGTTCGAACTCGATGCGGTCTCGCAGGCCACGGGACTGCGCCTCGGCTGCGGCGCGCCCGATCGCGGTCTCGGAGATGTCGACGGCCTTCACCTTCCAACCGTGTTCGGCCAGCCAGACGGCGTCGCCGCCTTCGCCGCAGCCCAGGTCGAGCGCGCGACCTGGTGGAAGGTCCGCCACCACCGTGGCCAGTTGTACGTTGACACGGCCACTCCAGATGCGCTCGCGCTCGCCGTAGTGCTGTTCCCAGTAGTCCATTGCGGACTGGTCCTTGAACTCCATGGGAACCACCTTGCCCACCATGTCGCAATCTGCCAACATCTTTTGCCATGCAGGCAAAGAGCACCGAGGACGTCGACCTTCGGGTCAGGCGAAGGCTGCGCGAATTGCGCACGCAACGCGGCCTCACCCTCGACGAAGTCGCCACCAGCGCCGACATCGACGTGTCGACGTTGAGTCGACTCGAGTCGGGTAAGCGCAGGCTGGCGCTCGATCACCTGCCCCGGTTGGCGTCCGCCCTCTCGGTGAGCACCGACGATCTGTTGCGCGCGCCCGACGCGGAGGACCCGCGGGTCAAGGGCGCGGCTCAGACTCGCCACGGCGTGACGTATTGGCCGCTGACCCACAACGGCCCGGCGGGCGGCCTACACGCATTCAAGATCCGCGTCAGCGCACGACGGCGCACCCCACCCGACGAGCTTCCCGTGCACGACGGTCAGGACTGGATGTACGTACTCTCCGGCCGGATGCGCCTGATTCTGGGCGAGCGTGACTTCACCATCAAACCCGGTGAGGCCGTTGAGTTCTCGACGTGGACACCGCACTGGTTCGGCGCGGTGGACGGCCCCATCGAGGCCGTCGCGATCTTCGGTCCGCACGGCGAGCGGCTACACCTACACACCTGACTCGGCGGCGTCCTCCGGTTCACGGTCGAGCAGTCTTCGCACCGAAGGGCGAGAACCATGGGGCTGCAGCATCCGACTGGCTGGACGGGTGCGGACGTTGAGCGGCCACCAGAACCAGCGGCCGGGAAGGGTCGCGATGGACGGTGTCATGAACGATCGCACGATCAGCGTGTCGAACAGCAATCCGAGGCCGATGGTGGTGCCGATCTGGCCGAGCATGACGAGGTCGCTGAAGATGAACGAGGACATCGTGGCGGCGAACACCAGGCCCGCAGCGGTGACCACGCCGCCGGTGCCTGCCATCGCGCGGATGGTGCCGGTCTTGAGGCCTGCGCCCATCTCTTCCTTGAAACGGGATATCAGCAGCGGTTGTAGTCGGCCCCGACCAGGCGCAGGAACACGCGGGCACCATGAGGGCAGTCTTGAACGAGATGTCTCACAGCACAGCCCTGAGCGCGGTCATGCAGGACAAGTTCGTCTACCACCGGAACCTACTGATCAAAGAAGTACTCGGCGACGCCGTGGCCCGTGGGGAGATCGACGCCGAGGTGATCAATCCGGAGATCTGGGACCTACTGCCCGGCTACCTGGTGTTCCGTTCTCTCATCTCGGAGCGGCCCGCGAC
>JAOPWT010000124.1 GCA_025965555.1 Mycobacterium sp. | reverse complement strand
GGCTTGAGCGCCAGCGCCCTGGCGATGCCGACGCGCTGCTGCTGGCCACCGGACAGCTGGAACGGGTACTGGTCCTTCTTGGCTGCCAACCCGACCTGCTCGAGCAGTTCGATTGCGTCTGCCTCGGCTTCGGCCTGCGGACGCTTCTGCACGAACACCGGTCCCTCGGTCACGTTCTGCAGAACGGTCTTGTGCGGGAACAGGTTGTGGCTTTGGAAGACGAAGCCGCTCTGCGCGCGATAGCGCCGGAGTTGCTCCTTGGCAACGGGTTTCGAGAAGTCGATCTCGACTCCATCGTCGGTGCTGCCGACCCGGATCACGCCCTTGTCGGGAACGTCGAGGGCGTTGAGTGCGCGGAGCAGCGTCGTCTTGCCCGAACCCGACGGCCCGATGATGGCGGTGGCCGTACCACGGGCCACGCGAAATGACACGCCCTTGAGCACGTGGTTGTCGCCGAATGACTTCTCGACGCCCTCGGCGCTCACACGGTACTCGACGTTCTCCTCGGGGCTCTCGCTGCTGGTTTCACTCATCGCGCCACGTACCTTTCCAGTCGTCGTTCCAGGCGACTCTGGCCGAACGACAGCACCAAGCAGATCACCCAGTAATACACGGCCGCGGTACCGTACAGGGCGAAGAACTCGAACGTCGGCGCTGCGATGATCTGAGCCTGCCGGAGCAGTTCGGTGACCAGAATGGTCGACGCCAGCGAGGTGTCCTTCACCAGCGAAATCAACGTGTTCGACAGCGGCGGAACCGCAACGCGGGCAGCCTGTGGCAACACGATGCGACGAAGCGCGCCAACGTAATTGAGACCGATGGTCTCGGCCGCCTCCCACTGTCCCTTCGGGATGCTCTGGATCGCCGAGCGGATGATCTCCGCCGCATAGCCGCCGACGTTGAGACTGAACGCGATCACCGCCGCGGGGAACGGGTCGATCTTTACCCCGAACTCGGGCAGTGCGTAGAACACGATGAACAGCTGTACCAGCAGCGGCGTGCCTCGGATGACCGAGATGTAGAAGCGGGCGACGTTGCTCAGCACCACGTTCGGCGATAGCCGGGCCAGTGCCACCGCCAATGCGATGACGAGGCCGACGACGAAGCTGATGATCGTCAGCGGGATCGTCATCGTCAGGGCGGCCTTGGCCAGCGGCCACAGGTTGTCGAGGACCAGTTGCGTCGCCGAGCGGACCGACGGCGGATTCTGGCCCGCGCCACCGGCTTGGGGGTTCTGCCCGCCCTGCGCGGCACCGGTGGCGTCGGCCTTGAGGTACTTCTGCGAAATCTCGGTCAGCTTGCCCGAGGCTCGGAGCTCGTCGATCGCGCCATTGAGTTCGGGCAGATAGCCGCTGTTCTTGCGGGCGGCGAATGCCTGCTCACTCTTCTCGCCGGTCCGCGCGGCGATCTTCACCGTCTTGTCTCCGGTCTCGGCGAGATAGGCGTAGACCGCGATGCTGTCGTTGACGGTCGCATCGACGCGACCTTGATTCAGCAGCGTGATCGCCTGCGCGAAGCCCTCCACCGATTCGACGTTGGCCCCTGCGTCGCGGGCGACCTGCGCCCAGTTGCTGGTGGTCGACTGCGCGGTCGTCTTGCCCTTCAAGTCCGCCAGCGATTTGATCGAATCGTCGTTCGCCCTGGTGACGATCACGCCCTCACCCACGGAGTACGGCTCCGACAGGTCGTATTTGCCTTGACGCTCCGGGGTGACCGTGACTTCGTTGGCGACGACGTCGAAACGGTTCGCCTCCAGCGCCGCGAAGATGGAATCCCATGGCGTCTCGACGAACTCGACCTTGACGCCGAGTTGCTCCCCGACCGCCTTCGCGACGTCGACGTCGTATCCGGTGAGTTCACCCGTTGCCGGGTCGTGGTAGCTGAACGGCGAGTACGTGCCCTCGGTCCCGACGCGCATCACTCCCGACGACCTGATCGGAGTCGACGGCGGTGCTCCCGTGGCGTCGGCCTTGAGGTACTTCTGCGAGATCTTGGCCAGCGTTCCGTCGCCGCGGAGTTCGCCGAGCGCCTTGTTGAGTTCGGGCAGCGTGCCGCTGTCCTTGCGCGCGGCGAAGCCCTGCTCGCTCTTCTCGCCGACGGTGCCCGCGATCTTCACGGACTTGTCGCCGGTCTCGGCGAGGTAGGCGTAGACGGCGATGCTGTCGTTGATCACCACGTCGACGCGGCCCTGGTTGAGCAGCGTGATGGCCTGACTGAAACCCTCTACCGACTCGACGTTGGCGCCGGCCTTGCGTGCGACGTCCGACCAGTTGCTGGTGGCGTTCTCCGCGGCGGTCTTGCCCTTGATGTCGGCGAGCGACTTGATCGAGTCGTCGTTCGCCCGCGTGACGATGACGCCCTCACCGACGGTGTAGGGCTGCGACAGGTCGTACTTGCCCTGCCGTTCGGGGTTGATGGTCACCTGGTTGGCCACGACGTCGAAGCGATTGGCCTCGAGTGCGGCGAACATCGAATCCCACGGCGTCTCGACGAACTCGACCTTGACGCCGAGTTTGTCGCCGACGGCCTTGGCGACGTCGACGTCGTAGCCGACGAGCTCACCGGTGGCCGGGTCGTGAAAGCTGAACGGCGAGTAGACGCCCTCGGTCCCGACGCGCAACACCCCGGCGGACTTGATGGGGTCGTCGGTCTTGTTCGACGACCCGCAGGCGGCCGAGCCGAGGATCACCGCGGCGACGAGGAGGACGACGAGCATTGCCCGCCGGAAGTATCCGAACACCGGCGGAAAGTACCAACCCGGTGCCGAGCCTCAAAGGGTTTTCCTCAGGAGGGCTGGTAAATCCAAGGTTCTCGTGGCAATTGCGCCGGATCGAACTCGGCCAGCATCCCGCTAGGAGATGCACTGCGGAAGCCCAGCGACTCGGCGATCTGCTGCAGCGCACGCGACGGCCCGATCTCGTCTAGGGTGACCGCGCCGTCGCGCTTGGCCAGCCGCTTGCCCTCGACGTTGAGCACTAGGGGGACGTGCGCATAGACCGGTTGCGGATACGCCAGTAGGGAGCCCAGGTAGGCCTGCCGTGGCGACGACGACAGCAGGTCATCGCCCCGCACTACCTGGTCGACGCCCTGTGCGGCATCATCGGTGACGACGGCGAGGTTGTAGGCGGGCACTCCATCGCCGCGCCGCAGCACGAAGTCGTCGACCACGCCGGTGTACTCGCCGGCCAGGACGTCGAGCACGGTGTATTCGGTGACCTCGGAACGCAACCGAAGAGCCGGTGGGCGGCCGGAGGTGCGCCGGGCGTCCCGCTCGTCGTCGGTGAGGTCGCGGCAGGTGCCTGGGTATGCCCCCTCGGGAGCATGCGGCGCGCGCGGTGCCTGTTGAATGTCCCTTCTGCTGCAATAGCATTCGTA
>JAOPWT010000108.1 GCA_025965555.1 Mycobacterium sp. | reverse complement strand
TGGGGGGTGTGTTCATCGATCGCCGGGTGAGGACCATGGCGCAGATCATCGTGGCCGAGGTGACAAGCCAGTCGGGGAAGCACAACCCATCGGTGAGGCGGCTGACGCGGACACAGGACGACGATGTTGTTCGCTACTTGGCGCCGTCAGCGCTGTCACGTCTGCGTCTCCTGGCAGGCATGGTTTACGCCAACCGGCCGTGGCGATTGGCTGCTGGACTGTCCAAGGTGATGATGGCGGCGTTCGCCACTGGGGCGGTAAGCCTTGCTTATCCCACGAGTTGGCAGTTGTCCGACACTATGGGCCCCTGGCGGTTGAGCGCGGCAACCATCTTGGCGAGCGCGGCGCTGATCGCGTGGCTCATCGTTGAACACGACTTGTGGGAACGGCCGCAGTCGGCCGGCGAACGTGACCTGGTGGTGCTGTACAACGCATCGACTGTCGTCACGCTGACGATCGGCGTCATCATTTTTCATGCTGGGCTGTTCCTCCTTCTGCTGCTGACCGCCTGGTGGACATTGCCGCCGCAGATGGTCGCTCAAAACATCGGTCATCCCCTTGTGCTTTCATCCCTGTTGCTGATGGCCTGGTTCGTGGCGGCAGTCGCCACGTTGGGCGGTGCGCTGGGATCGGGGATGGAGGACGACGAGGCCGTGAAGGCGGCGACATATGGGGTTCGGCAACGCAAGCGATTCGACCAAGCGAACTGACGGACGGCCCCATGGGTAATCGCTTGCGGCGCAACGTGACTGGCAATGCGCTCGAAGGGCCCGGCGGTGACCGAGGTCGCCGCGCTCGCGATAGTCTTGCCTTCCTTGGCAATCCATGCCGGATGTGGCGCGAAGGGCGACATCGTTCAGTGATCGTGCTCTAGGGTGCAGGAATGCTCAACACGAGGATGCGGGTCTTCATCGTTGCCGCGGGGGTGGGCGCGGCCGCGCTCGGTGTCGCGGCTCCCGCCGGTGCCGATCCTGCCGACGACCCGTGTCAGCTCGCCGTCACGTTCCTGTGCCGATTCATGCCGATCGCGCCGGGCCTGGATCACGACATCGATCTCACGCAGGGCGGTGGAACTCTCAACGGTCAGTCGTTACCGGAGATGCCCGATGCCGGCCCGATCGCCAATGACGAACGGCCGACGGCCATCTGCCCAGACGGCTGCGCCTAGAAGTCTCGCGATCGGCTACCTTGCGCAGAGAATCGTCTAGGTGCGAAGACGTCAATCAGCGGGTCGGTCGGTGAAGACGTACCGGCGGATGATCGCCAACTCGGTACCGCTGTCGGCGCCAGGCCAGCAGAGCAGGGACAACGTAGCTCGCGCGATCAGCTCACAGCCGACGTCATCGGCGGCGTCGAGACCGGTTAGCAAAGCAACCGTCTCCGCGACCTGGGTGATCAATGTGCTGCTGACACTGAGCCCGGCGGCCGGACCGGTGAGCAGTGCAGCTGAAACCGGGTCGGCCCGAATCGTGTCGAGCGATGCCACGATCGCTCGGACCACGCGCTCATCGCCCTCGAGGTCAGCCACCGACGTCGCGACCGACGCGTTGATCCTGTCAATTGCCTCGGCGAGCACGGCGTCGCGCAGGGCATCCTTTCCGCCCACCCGGCGGTAGACCGTGGCACGGGAGCAGCCGGCACGGACCGCAACGTCCTCCATGCTCAGCGCGTCCAGTCCACAATCGGCGACGGCCTGGGTCGCCGCCTTGAGGATTCGCTCGACAATGCGTGACTGCGCAGCGATCTCGGGTGTGTGTCGAAGCATCGCGAGGGGCGACTCAACGCGTCGTGCCACGGGATCCCACCTGGTTCGGACTTCAACTTCGTCGCACTCAACGCCGTCGTCGCGTATAGGTGCAACCGTCATGGCGCGCCCCTTCCTGATGTGGAGAGTCACAATCGGCGGCGAAAAAGCAACATATAGTTATATATATTACAGGGTCGATGCGGGCTGCGGAGAAGATGCGGAGCGTTGAGGCGATTGCGGTGGAACCGGTACGTCCGGCACTTGGGATGGATGCCGCCATCGCATCCGTAAACGTCTGCTGGACAGTGTTGGCGGCGCTAGATTGAACACCTACCGGCGGCCTACGGGCGCTCGGAGAATTCGAGGTTGGTCCGTGGAAATCCGATTCGTCGTGTTGGCCGGGGCGTCTCTGCTAGTGGGCAACGTCGTCGTCGGGTGCTCTTCGCCGCCGCCGGCGTCGGCCCCGTCAGGAACCATCCCGGCCGGTACCGCGGTGATGACCATCAACGATCAGAAACTCGCCACCTCAGAGGCAGTCGATTGCACGTTCATCCAGTCGATGACGACCATCAAGACCGGTGACGACGCCGCCGGGGCAACCGTCGTCATCGACAATGCGGCCATGCTCGACGCCAAGTCGGTGGACATCCGCAACCTCGGTGGATTCACGGGAAGCTATCGCAAAGATCTGGGTGAGAACGCGACCGTTAGCTTGCTCGGCAGAACCTTCACGATCGCTGGTACCGCCGACGGGTTCAACGTTCAAGATCCGAGCAAGCGGACGCCCGGAGAATTCTCGATCAAGGTGAGCTGCTAACGCTGCGGGCACCCCCGTAGGCCGCCACCCCGCGTCCGCCGACATTGGGATGTACGTCAAATCCTGCTCTGCTCGCCTCCAAGGACTGCTCGACGCCGCAAGGCGAACTGTCGACGCCTTGATCCCCTCCTGACGGCGATGGGCACTGCGATGCACGCGGCGAGAATTGTCGGGGAACGGGCCCGTTCGATTTCGGTGACGACGTCCGCCGCCTTACGAGCAACTCCCGCCACACCGAAATTCATCGCTCGGGGTGCCGCGGCTACCGCTGGCCTTGATTGTGGGTCAGCATTGAATCGCAAATCGCTAAACAGATAGATAATTTGCCAAAGGCAGCTGTCGTGAGGCCGTTCGTCGGGTGGAATCTTAGTGCGG
>JAOPWT010000393.1 GCA_025965555.1 Mycobacterium sp. | reverse complement strand
GCGAACCCGACTGTCGTCCAGCGTCCGAGGCAGGCCAGGGTAGCCAGCGCTCCGCCCGCCAGCAGTAGCGCCCCGTGCAGCGGGGTGACCGTGAGCCCGAGGATCGGACTGCCGTCCGGGCCGAACGGCAGATTGGCCATCGACCATGCGACGGCGAACCCGCCGAGCACGCCGATGACGATTCCCTGCCCGAGTAGCGCCAGGTGCGCAATCCGGAAACGCGACCTCGTGCGTGCTGCCCGTCCATCGGTGGAAGGCGCCCGTGCTGCGGCAGGGGCCATCGCCTCGAGTCCCACGCGGCCATGTCCAAGCACGTCACCCAGTGTGCGGTGGCGCCACCGGCGATGGATGAGACGCAAGCGGATTGCCAGGCGATCTGTTCGCTGCTCACAGCGAGACAGGGGGATGGCGTTGTCGGCCCACTCGGTTCGATCGGTATTGTCACTACTGATGAGCAGGGGATTGACGCGCATGGTCGCGCTGGGCGCCGTCGCAATGCTTGCCACGGCCGGGTGCGGCTCGCGGCCTGCCCCCACGAAGTCCATCACGGTCTATGCGGCGTCGTCGATGATCAAGAGCTTCACCGCGATCGGCAAGGACTTCGAGGCGGCCAATCCGGGATACACCGTCGAATTCGTGTTTGCGAACTCGGTTGATCTGGCGAACTCGCTGGCCGACGGCGCAGACGCGGACGTCTTCGCCTCCGGCGACAAGGACAACATGGACGTCGTGGCCGACGCGGGCGCGGTCTCGGGCGCCGAAGTGCCATTCGCGGCGAACAGGCTGGTCGTGATCACCCCGCCAGGCAATCCCCAACACCTGACATCGTTCGCCGACCTGGGTCGACCGGGGTTGCGCGTGACGTTGTGTGGCGCCCCGAGCACGTGCGGTTCGGCGACGCAGCTCGTCGAGAGCCGGACCGGTGTTCACCTTCACCCGCAGAGTGCAGAGCCGACGTCGAACAATGTCATCAAGGCCGTGACGAGCGGGAAGGCCGACGCGGGCGTCGTCTTCATGACCGACGCTCTCGCCGCTGGCGACACCGTGTCGTGGTTCGCGCTTCCGGGTGACTACGCCAAGGTCACGGCGTGGCTCGCGGTGGTCAAGGGGTCGGACCAGAGTCGCGAGGCGACGCAGTTCGTCGCGGAGGTCACCTCCGACAAGGGCAGGCAGATCCTGACGGACAACGGTTTCTACCAACCGGCGAGCGGCCCGGCCGGCTGACGTCCGAGGCGCGGCGACTGCTCGCTTGGCGTGGCCAAATCGCGGGTGACCGCGCGCTGGAGTGTGCCGTCGGAAAGGGGCGGGACGCCGCAGTTTTCGTATTCCGGATTTCGCTGTGAGCAGGTAGCGGCTGCCTCCCGACGCCAAGAGTCGTAGCGTGGAGTAGTGACATCACCTAACGATCTGCCCCGCACCCTCGGCGAGCTGCGCGCCTCCGGGCACCGCGAGCGGGGTGTGAAGGCCGAAATCCGGGAGAATCTGCTGGCCGCGCTCGGCGAGGGGCGCGACGTGTGGACCGGCATCCTGGGCTTCGAGGACACCGTCATCCCGCAGTTGGAGCGGGCACTCATCGCCGAACACGACGTGGTGCTGCTCGGCGAACGTGGCCAGGGCAAGACGCGGCTGCTGCGATCACTGACGAACCTGCTCGACGAGTGGACGCCCGTGATCGAGGGATCCGAACTGCACGAGCATCCCTACACGCCGATCACGCCCGAGTCGGCCCGGCGCGCGGTCACCTCCGGCGACGATCTGCCCATCACATGGCTGCACCGCAGCGAGCGCTACACCGAGAAGCTGGCCACGCCCGACACCAGCGTCGCCGACCTCGTCGGCGACATCGACCCCATCAAGGTGGCCGAGGGCCGCAGCCTCGGCGACCCCGAGACCATTGCCTTCGGCCTCATCCCGCGGGCGCACCGCGGCATCGTGGCGATCAACGAGTTGCCCGACCTTGCCGAGCGCATCCAGGTGTCGATGCTCAACGTCATGGAGGAGCGCGACATCCAGGTCCGTGGCTACACGCTGCGGTTGCCGCTCGACGTGCTCGTCGTCGCGAGCGCGAACCCCGAGGACTACACCAACCGCGGCCGCATCATCACGCCGCTCAAGGACCGGTTCGGCGCCGAGATTCGCACGCACTACCCGCGGGAACTCGCAGCCGAGGTGGGCGTCATCAAGCAGGAGGCCCACCTGCCCGCGGCGGTGCCGGACTACCTGCTGCAGATCCTGGCCCGCTTCGCCCGCGCCCTGCGCGAGTCGCAGTCGGTCGATCAGCGCTCCGGGGTGTCGGCGCGGTTCGCGATCGCCGCAGCCGAGACCGTCGCGGCCGCGGCCACCCACCGCTCGGCGATCCTCGGTGAGCAGGATCCCGTCGCGCGCGTCGTCGATCTGGGCACCATCATCGACGTGCTTCGGGGCAAGCTGGAATTCGAGTCCGGCGAGGAGGGGCGTGAGCAGGCGGTGCTCGAGCACCTGCTTCGGCGCGCGACGGCTGATACGGCGCAACGGCTGCTCGGCGGTCTGGATGTCGGGCCGTTGGTGACCGCGATCGAGGAGGGCGCCCCGGTGACGACGGGTGAGCGCGTCTCGGCCAAGGACGTGCTGGCCGCGCTGCCGGATCTGCCGGTCGTCGACGCCGTGGCCGAACGCCTCGGCGCGCAGACCGACGGCGAACGGGCAGCGGCTCTGGAACTGGCGCTCGAAGCCCTGTATCTGGCCAAGCGCATCGACAAGGTCTCCGGTGAGGGTGAAACCATCTATGGCTGATAGCCGTACGACGATCAAGCAGCGAGGGACGAGCTGCGTTGAGGAGTGCGGCCATGCCTAAGCGCACGTCGCGGTATTCGCGGTACTCCGGCGGCCCCGATCCGCTGGCACCTCCTGTCGACCTGCGCGAGGCGCTGGAGCAGATCGGCCAGGACGTCATGGAGGGCAGTTCGCCGCGACGTGCGCTGGCCGAGCTGATGCGACGCGGCACCGAGAACATGCGGGGTGCCGACCGGCTGGCCGCCGAGGCCAACCGCAAGCGGCGAGAACTGTTGCAGCGCAACAACCTCGACGGCACCCTGCAGGAGATCAAGAAGCTGCTCGACGAGGCGGTGCTGGCCGAGCGCAAGGAGCTGGCCCGCGCGCTCGACGACGACGCCAGGTTCAACGAGCTACAACTCGAGGCGCTGCCGCCCTCGCCTGCGAAGGCCGTTCAGGAGCTGTCGGAGTACGACTGGCGCAGCGACGAGGCGCGGCAGAAGTACGAGCAGATCAAGGACCTCATGGGCCGGGAGATGCTCGATCAGCGTTTCGCGGGCATGAAGGAGGCGCTGGAGAACGCCACCGACGAAGACCGTCAGCGTGTCAACGACATGCTCGACGATCTGAACGAATTGCTGGACAAGCACGCCAGCGGGCAGGACTCGCCCCAAGACTTTCAAGACTTCATGGACAAGCACGGCGAGTTCTTCCCCGAGAATCCGAAGGACATCGACGAGCTGCTCGACTCGCTGGCCAAGCGTGCGGCCGCCGCTCAACGGTTCCGCAACAGCCTCTCCGAAGATCAACGTGCGGAGCTGGATGCCCTGGCGCAGCAGGCGTTTGGCTCGCCGTCGCTGACCAATGCGCTGAACAAGCTCGACGCGCACCTGCAGAACGCCAGGCCTGGCGAGGACTGGCAGGGCTCGGAGCGCTTCAAGGGTGACAACCCCATGGGCATGGGGGAGGGCGCCCAGGCGCTGGCCGACATCGGCGAACTCGAGCAACTCGCGGA
Source organism: Mycobacterium sp. (assembly GCA_025965555.1). Lineage (GTDB taxonomy): Bacteria > Actinomycetota > Actinomycetes > Mycobacteriales > Mycobacteriaceae > Mycobacterium. The sequence continues at coordinate 6,658 of JAOPWT010000393.1, read as the reverse complement.
GCAGTTGTCGCAGAGCTACGCCGGCGCGCAGATGGACGATGTCGACCTCGACATGCTCGCCCGCCAGCTCGGTGACCAGGCGGCCATCGACGCCCGCACGCTGTCCGAACTCGAACGGGCGTTGATGAATCAGGGCTTCCTGGACCGTGATGCCGACGGTCAATGGCGCTTGTCGCCCAAGGCGATGCGTCAGCTGGGTCAGATGATTCTTCGCGATGTGGCGCAACAGCTTTCGGGTCGCCACGGCGAGCGTGACACCCGTCGCGCAGGTGCCGCGGGCGAGCTGACCGGTGCCACCAGGCCATGGCAGTTCGGCGACACCGAGCCGTGGAACGTCACGCGGACGCTGACCAACGCCGTGCTGCGGCAGGCCGGCGGGCAGGAGCGAAGCGACCGGGGGATTGGCACCGGGACCGGCGTCGCGGAGCTTCCCATGCGGATCACCGTCGACGACGTCGAGATCTCGGAGACCGAGACCCGTACCCAGTCCGCGGTGGCCCTTCTGGTCGACACGTCGTTCTCGATGGTCATGGAGAACCGCTGGTTGCCGATGAAGCGCACCGCGCTGGCGCTGAACCATCTCATCAGCACCCGTTTCCGCTCTGACGACCTCGAGATCATCGCGTTCGGGCGGTATGCGCGCACCGTCAGCGCCGCCGAACTTACCGGCCTCGAGGGGGTGTACGAGCAGGGCACCAATCTGCACCACGCGCTGGCGCTGGCCTCGCGGCACCTGCGTCGCCACCCCAACGCGCAACCGGTGGTCCTCGTCGTCACCGACGGCGAGCCCACCGCACATCTCGAGGACTACGGCGATGGGGACGGGGCGTCGGTGTACTTCGACTATCCGCCGCATCCGAGGACCATCGCCCACACCGTAAAGGGTTTCGACGAGATCGCCCGACTGGGCGCTCAGGTGACGATCTTCCGCCTCGGCAGCGACCCGGGACTGGCGCGGTTCATCGACCAGGTGGCCCGGCGGGTGGAGGGCCGCGTCGTCGTGCCCGACCTCGACGGGTTGGGGGCCGCCGTGGTCGGCGACTACCTACGCTCACGCCGCAGGCGCTGAGGCTACTGCTGGGCCCTGCGCTTCTTGCGCTTGATGCCGACGCTGCCCCATAGCGAGAACCCGCGGATGGTGACGTGCGGCGCGCCGGGGGAGCCCTGGTCGCCGATGTGGTCGAACGCGCCCATCACGCCGACGCCCCGCACGTCGACGTTCAATTCGGGTGGCAGCAGGATGGTCTGCCCGCCGCAGATCGAGTACGAATGGATCTCGACGTCGGCCGCGGTGAAGTCGGCGTAGCGAAGGTCGATCACGCCGCCGCCGAAGAGTGCCACCGAGGTCAACCGCTTGGGCACGTTCCAGCGGCCGCGCCGCTCGAAACCGCTCATGATCGCGAGCAGCAGCGTCGAAGGCGCGGGCTGGCCGGGACCGATCGCGGGCGCCGTGGTGGCGATCCCTGGCAGGTCGGAGCTGAGGCGATCCAGTTCGTCGAACGTCTGGGCGGCGTACGCCTTCTTGAGGCGTTCCTCGTATTCGCTCATTTCGAGGCGACCCTGAGCGGCGGCATCGGTGAGGAGCTGCGCCACCTGAATGCGATCGGTATCGGCAGCACGCATCGATCCGTATCGCGACGCTTCATTGCTCATTGAGGACGAGCCTACGACTAACGCTCAGACATGCAAGGCGCCTTGCACGGAAGTTGCCTAAACGCTGCCGTCGGCGGTTGCGGTCACCCATCGCGGCGGGCGCTTCTCCAGGAACGCCATCATGCCCTCGCGGGCCTCCTCGGAGACGAACAACTTTGCCGACTGGGCAGTCAACGACTCGGCAGCTGCCTCGAAACCGGCCAGCAGAGAGGCCGTCGTCAACGCCTTCGACGCGGCAAGGCCCTGCGGTGAGCCCTTCTCGATGTCAGTGGTGAGCGTGGCCACGGTGGCGTCGACGTCCTCCGCGGCAAGCGTGATCAGGCCGATGGCCTCCGCCTCCGTTGGGCCGAACTTCTCGCCGGTGACGAAGTAGCGCCCCGCGGCGCGCGGCGACATCTTCGGCAGCAGTGTCAGCGAGATGATCGAGGGAGCCACACCGATGCGCGCCTCGGTGAGTGCGAAGGTGCTCGACGGCCCCGCTACGACGATGTCGCATGCGCCGATCAGGCCGAGGCCGCCCGCCCGCACGTGGCCGTTCACGGCACCGATGACGGGCATCGGCGATGCGACGATGGCGCGCAGCAGTTCGGTCATCTCCCGTGCCCTGTCCGCGGCCAGGTCGCCGGGGTCGCGGCCCGCGGCCTCGCTCAGGTCGGCGCCTGCGCAGAAGGTGCCGCCCGTGTGCCCCAGCACGACGCACCGGACTCCGGGATCCGCCGCGGCGGTGGCCAGCCCCTCGTGCAGCTGCTGAACCAGGACGGTCGACAGCGCATTGCGGTTGTGCGGCGAGTCGAGCGTCAACCGGGCGACCGCGCCGTCGGCCGAGTACGTGACGAGCGTCTCCATCAGTACGACCGCGGCAGGCCCAGCGACGTCTGCGCGATGAAGTTCAGGATCATCTCGCGGCTGACGGGCGCGATGCGGGCCAGGCGCGACGCGGTGAGCACCGAGGCGATGCCGTACTCCTTGGTCAACCCGTTGCCGCCCAACGACTGCACGGCCTGATCGACGGCGCGCACCGACGCCTCGCCCGCCGCGTACTTGGCCATGTTCGCGGCCTCGGCGGCACCGAAGTCGTCGCCGCCGTCGTACAGCGTGGCGGCCTTCTGCATCATCAGCTTCGCGAGTTCGATCTCGATGTAGTTCTGCGCCAACGGATGTGAGATGCCCTGATGCGCACCGATCGGCGTCTTCCACACCTGCCGGGTCTTGACGTAATCGGTGGCCTTGTTGATCGCGTAACGACCCATCCCGACCGCGCTGGCGGCGCCCATGATGCGTTCGGGGTTCAAGCCCGCGAACAGCTGCGCGATCGCGGCGTCCTCCGCACCGACGAGCGCGTCCGACGGCAGTCGCACGTCGTCGAGGAAGAGTTGGAACTGGTTTTCCGGGCTGACGATCTCCATGTCGATCTTCGTCCACGACATGCCGGGGGTGTCGGTCGGCACCACGAACAGGGCAGGACGGAGCGATTCGGACTTGGCCCCTGGGCCGGATTGGGAGGTGCGTCCGACGACGAGCACCGCCTGCGCCTGGTCGACGCCGGAGATGTAGACCTTCTGGCCGGACAGGATCCAGTCGCTGCCGTCGCGGCGGGCGGTGGTGGTGATCCGGTGCGAGTTGGAGCCGGCGTCGGGCTCGGTGATGGCGAAGGCCATGGTGATCGAGCCGTCGGCGATGCCGGGGATCCAGCGCTTCTTCTGGTCCTCGGTGCCGAACTTGCTGATGATGGTGCCGTTGATGGCGGGCGAGACGACCATCAGCAACAGGGCGCACCCCGCCGCGGACATCTCCTCCATGACCATCGACAGCTCGTACATGCCGGCGCCCCCGCCGCCGTACTCCTCGGGCAGGTTGACTCCGATGAATCCGAGTTTGCCTGCCTCGCTCCATAATTCGGTGGTGTGCTCGCCGGCGCGGGCCTTTTCCAGGTAGTAGTCCGGTCCGTAGCTGGCTGCCATGGCCGCGACGGCCTTGCGAAGCTCCCGCTGTTCGTCGGTCTCGGTGAAGCTCATGATTCTCCTTGAGGGTTCTCGATGCGAGCCAGGACGGCGCCGACGTCGACCTGTTGGCCGGCCGTCACGTTGAGTTCGGTGAGCACGCCCCCGGTCGGGGCGGTGATGGTGTGCTCCATCTTCATGGCCTCCAACCAGATCAGCGCCTGGCCTGCCTCGACCCGGTCGCCGACCGCCGCCGCGATCTTGGTCACCGAGCCGGGCATCGGGGCCAGCAGCGAGCCCTTGGCGACGGCGGAGTCGGGATCAGGGAAGCGGGGTTGCGCGGTGAGGTGGACCGGGCCCAGCGGGGAGTCGACGAAGACGTCATCCCCGTAGCGCGCGACGTCGAAGGGTCGCTCGACGCCGTTGGTCGCCACTACCACCTGGGTGGGCGTGGAGCTCACCAGGGTCACCGGGTCGGCGCCGTCGAGTTCGAGGCCGTCCCGGCCGAACCGGTACCGCACCTCGTGCTCGTCGCCTGCGGCGTCGACGTAACGCTTGACCTGGAAGCCGGAGGCCAGGTTGCGCCAGCCGCTGGGTAGACCACCGAGTACGCGTGCGGCGCTGCGGTTCTCGGCGGCATCGGCGAGCGCGGCCGCCACCGCGGACAGCGCAGGCGCCGAGGGATCGGCCAGCGACGAGGCCAGTTCGGTCAGCCCGTGGGTGTCGAAGAACGCCGTGTCGGTGGCACCGTCGAGGAACGCCGGGTGCCGCAGCACGTTGACCAGCAGATCGCGATTGGTCCCGATGCCGTGCAGGCGGGTGCGGGCCAGCGCGTCGGCCAGGATGGCGGCGGCCTGCGGGCGCGTCGGTGCGTACGAGATGACCTTGGCCAGCATGGGGTCGTAGAACACCGACACCGCCGAGCCGTCGACCACGCCGGAGTCGAGGCGCACGCCCGCCCGGCCGAGCAATCCGAACCCGGTGAGCGCCGACGGAACCTCGAAGCGGTGGATGGGCCCGGCCTGCGGCTGCCAGCCCTTGGCCGGATCCTCCGCGTATAGCCGCGCCTCGATCGAATGTCCGCGGGTGGCAGGCGGTTCCGCGTCGAGGCGACCGCCGTCGGCAACCAGCAGCTGCAACTCGACGAGGTCGAGTCCGGTGGTCTCCTCGGTGACGGGGTGTTCGACCTGCAGCCGGGTGTTCATCTCCAGGAAGAAGAAGTCCCCTGCGTCATCCGACATGAACTCCACGGTGCCCGCGCCGGTGTAGCCGATCGCCGCGGCGGCCAGGCGCGCGGCCTCGAACAGCTTGGCACGCATCCCGGGAGTGCGCTCGACGAGCGGTGACGGCGCCTCTTCGATGATCTTCTGGTGGCGGCGCTGGATCGAGCACTCGCGCTCGCCGACGGCCCACACGGTGCCGTGGGCGTCGGCCATGACCTGCACCTCGACGTGGTGTCCGGCGGTCAGGTAGCGCTCGCAGAACACCGTCGGATCGCCGAACGCGGACTGCGCCTCCCGCCTGGCGGCTTCGGCCTGTTTGGGCAGTTCGGCGAGGTCGCGCACGACCCGCATGCCGCGGCCGCCACCACCTGCCGACGCCTTGATCAGCACTGGCAGCTGTGCGGCGGTCACGGTCTCCGGGTCGAGCTCGTCGAGCACCGGAACGCCTGCGGCGGCCATCATCTTCTTGGCCTCGATCTTGCTGCCCATCGCCTGTACGGCAGCGACCGACGGGCCGATCCACGTCAGCCCGGCATCCTGCACCGCAGCCGCGAATTCGGCGTTCTCGGAGAGGAATCCGTACCCGGGGTGGATGGCGTCGGCGCCGGTGACCCGCGCCGCCGCGATCAGTTGCGCGGCGTCGAGGTAGCCGTTGCGGCCGTCGAGTCGCACGCGCACATCGGCCTCGGCGACGTGGGGAGCCCGTGCGTCGGGGTCGGTGTACACGGCGACGGTGCCGACGCCGAGGCGGCGGCACGTGGCGAAGACGCGGCGGGTGATCTCACCGCGGTTGGCGACCAGGACTCGAGTGATCATCTCTCCACCTCCGCGATTTGTGTGTTCTTACCCGCGCTCACCGCGGCTGAGAACACACAAATCGCAATGTTGGGGGACATCTTGGCGCTCACATTCGGAAGACGCCGAAGTTTGACGTCCCCTTGATCGGGCCATTGGCGATGGCGGACAGACACATTCCCAACACCGTGCGGGTGTCACGCGGGTCGATGACACCGTCGTCGAACATCCGCCCGGACAGGAACATCGGCAGCGACTCGGCGTCGATCTGCGCCTCGATCGCGGCACGGAGGGCCGCGTCGGCGTCCTCGTCGACCTGCTGGCCGCGGGCCTCGGCGGCCGCGCGACTGACGATCGAGATGACACCGGCGAGTTGGGAGCCGCCCATCACCGCGGACTTCGCGCTGGGCCATGCGAACAGGAAGCGCGGATCGTAGGCACGCCCGCACATGCCGTAGTGGCCCGCGCCGTAGGACGCGCCAAGGAGTAGCGAGATGTGGGGCACGGTCGAATTCGAGACGGCGTTGATCATCATCGAGCCGTGCTTGATCATGCCCCCTTCCTCATAAGCCTTACCGACCATGTAGCCGGTCGTGTTGTGCAGGAACAACAGTGGCGTGTCGGACCGGTTGGCCAGCTGGATGAACTGCGTGGCCTTCTGCGATTCCTCGCTGAACAGCACGCCGCGCGCATTGGCGAGGATGCCGATGGGGTAGCCGTGCAACGTGGCCCAACCCGTCACCAGCGATCCGCCGTAGAGCGGCTTGAACTCGTCGAACTGGGAGCCGTCGACGATCCGGGCGATGACGTCCCGCGGATCGAACGGCACCCGCAGGTCGGCGGGCACGATGCCGATCAACTCGTCGGCGTCGAAAAGCGGTTCGGTGACGGGGCCCGGCGTGGGGCCCGCCTTCTGCCAGTTGAGCCTGGCCACGATGCGACGGCCGATGCGGATGGCGTCGAGTTCGTCGAAGGCGAAGTAGTCGGCCAAACCCGAAGTACGGGCATGCATCTCGGCCCCGCCGAGGGACTCGTCGTCGGATTCCT
>JAOPWT010000032.1 GCA_025965555.1 Mycobacterium sp. | reverse complement strand
GGCCGAAACCCTCGTGCTGTATCCGCTCAAGCGGATCGCCTTCGAGAACACCTTGGGTGTGGTCTATTTGCTCGGCGTCGTGGTGGTGGCGATTGTCTGGGGTTTTGGCTGGCGGTTGCGACGTCGGTGGTCAGCGTCCTGGCCTTCGACTACTTCCATATCCCGCCGGTCTTTGCGTTTAGCCCGCACATATCGCAGAAACGCGCTTCGGCGCGTAGGTCGTTACCGCACGATCCGCACCGATCGGTCCTCTCACGGGTCGGACTAACCATCCGCCGATCTCTCCTGCGCCGTTGATGTCCTCATAATCGCGCACGCCGCGGCGAACCGGCTCTCAACTGGAAAACTTGCCTCGACAGGCCCGAGCCGAGCCATCACCCGGCGCAGTGAGCCTTAGGACGGAAAGAAGACCACTTGGTTGCTGTGCAACGAGTTCGGTTCCTCGAGGTGGTTGGCCGCGGCAGCGACCGCCACCCTTGTCGCGACGTCGAAGTCGCCGTACTCCGCGACGCACAGCGACTCCAACGTGTCGCCGGCGACGCGCGCCCTCCGGTTCAATCTGGGCACGATGAGCACCTGGCCGGGAACGACGTCGTCACCCGACGGTATCTGGTTCACCAAGCCGATCAGCCCTGCCAGATCGGGGTCGCCGAACCAGCTGTCGGACAGGGTCGCCAGCGTCTCTTGGCCCACCACGGTGTGGTGTCCGACGTTGGCCACGTCGGGAATGAGTAGCCACGCGCCCGGCTGAATTTCGCGCTGCGCGACGCCGTTGACGATTTCCCAGATCAGCTGCACCTGGGTGTCTTCGGTTCCGTAGTAGTGCAGTGTGAGCTTCTTTCGCGCCGCGGTGGTGTCGGCCGTGGTGAAGTGATGTCGGAGGGTGACGTACGGAATCAGCAATTCCTGCCCGATTTCGATGACGTCTGGATTTGCCAGGTGGTTCTGGCGCGCGATCACCGGATACAAAGTGGCGTCGCCGTATTCTCGCAGGGCGATTGCTGAAAGGGTGTCGCCGGCTTCTACCTGATATGTCTTCATCTCAGTTCTCCTCATCATCGGAAGGCGCTCTCACGAGCACGAACATATGGCAAACGGCACCAACGCTCACGCGTAGCCGCCTACTCGAATTTCACATGCGTGAACACGGCATCGTCGAATTGCGCTGCCACTGTTCAGGTAGTGCGCTACTCGAGGACGATCACCGATCGTTCCCCGTTTTCCGATTGTTGGGCAAGAGAATTCGAGTGGCGCTCCTTGCTACCGCTCGCCGAGCCCCATCAGCTCGGTGACGCCGTGGTCGCGGCCTGCCGTGTAACCGCCGTCCACGGCGATGGCCTGTCCGCTCACGAAGCTGGCATCGGTCGACAGCAGAAAGGCCGCCACCGAAGCGATCTCGTCCGCGCGCCCGAAGCGCCGGAGTTTGTGCTCGTGACGCAGAGCCTCACGGGGTCCCTCGAACCCAGGCATACCCATCACCGAGTCGAACATCGGCGTCTCGATGAACCCCGGGCAGATCACGTTGACCCGGATCCCGCTCGGCCCGTAGTCGATGGCGGTGTTCTTGGTGAGCAGCACGACACCACCCTTGGAGGCGTTGTAGGCACTGCCGCCCGCAGTGCCTTCCAAACCCTCGATGCTCGCCAGGTTCACGATGGCACCTCGCTCACCGTTCACCCGCTCCTGTTGCACCATCTGCGCGAGCGCGGCGCGCGCCACCACGAAGGTGCCCTTCAGGTTGACCCCCACGACCCTGTCCCACTCGTCGTCGGGCAGCACGTGCACCGGTCCACCCCCGGCGACGCCTGCGGCGTGCACCACGCCGTCGAGGCGCCCCACGGCGTTGACCACGGCGGCCACCGCGGACCCGACGGCATCCGCGTCGAGCACGTCGAGCACCCGGTAGTCGAACCGATCTCCACCCAGACCGGCGGGCGCATCGCTCGAGGTCGACACCGACCACGGTGGCACCCTCGCCGATCAGCCGCTCGACCGTGGCCTTGCCGATACCCGATGCCGCGCCGGTGACCAGCACACCCTTGCCCTGGAACCTACTCATCACCCATCCCGTCGGTCGCCGCCGGACATCACGATATGCAGTGCGCAGCGAAGCCCGACCCACTATCCACCGACTGTTGAATAGACGACATAATTAGCAATGCGAAAAAGCGGCAGCCGCGGTCCTCGACTGCTCGTCGCCGCCCTCAGCCTGGTGGCTCTGACCGTGGCCGTGCTCCAGACCGCAGTGGTCCCGATTCTCGGCATCATCGCCCAACAACTGCACGCGTCGTCGGTCGCCGTCAGCTGGGCGGTGACCGCGAACCTCCTGGCGGCCGCCGCGTCGACGCCGCTCATCGGGCGCGTCGCCGATCTGCACAACAAGAAGCACGTCCTGCTCGCCGTTCTTGCCGTCGTCCTCCTCGGTTCGGTGCTGGCAGCAACGACGACCTCACTGGCGCTGCTGATCTTCGCCCGCGTGCTGCAGGGGGTGTCCTACTCGCTCTATCCCATTTGCGTCGCAATCCTGCGCGAGGAACTCCCGGAGGGCGGCGTCGTCGGTGCGCTCGCCGTGCTGTCCGGCACGCTGGGCTTCGGCGGAGGAATGGGCCTCGTCGTCACGGGGCTTCTGATGGACGGCAGCGCCGGCTACCACCGGGTGTTCTGGCTGACGACGGGATTCGTCGTCTTCGTGATCGCCGTCGCCATGGCGGCCATCCCGTCACGGTCCAAGAGCACTGACGGAACCATCGACTGGTTGGGCGCCGCCGGTCTCGCGGCCGGCTTGTCTGCGGTGCTTGTGACCATTACGCAAGGCAATTCGTGGGGTTGGTCGGCACCCTCCACGATTGTGTTCGCGGCCTTCGGCGTGATCGTGCTGGTCGCGTGGTGGGCCTGGGAGCGGCGACGCACACACCCGCTGGTGTCCACGGAGATGCTGACCCGCCGCCCGGTGCTGTTGACCAATCTCGCCACGGTGTTCGTGGGCATGGGGTTGTATTTCGGGTTCCTCGGCCTCACCCAGTTCGTCCAAGTCGATCGCGCGGCCGCCGGATACGGCTTCAGCGCGTCGGTGCTGCACGCCAGCGTGGTCTACCTGTTGCCCGGAGCGCTGACCGGGTTCGTCACGGCGACCCTCAGCGGCAGGTTCATCGACCGCTTCGGCGCCCGACCGGTCCTCGTCAGCGGGGCAATGGCCGGTGTCGTCGGATTCCTGTGGCTGGCCCTGGCGCACTCGCAGCCCTGGCAGGTGATCGCGGCGGGCATCTGGACCAACGCCTACATCAGCCTCGCCTACGGCGCCCTGCCCGCACTGGTGGTCAGCGAGGTCGACAGCAACGAGACCGGCGTCGCCACGGGCGTCAACGCCATCGCCCGAACGGTCGGCAGTGCGA
>JAOPWT010000017.1 GCA_025965555.1 Mycobacterium sp. | reverse complement strand
CCAACGCGTGCTCGGTCTGCCGCGCCGCTGATTGTTGCCTGCGCGCTCGCGGTCCTGCGGTCAGAGGTTGGCGAGGCGGGGCGCCGAGCCGCGGGCCCGCAGTCCCGCTCCGGCCTTCTTCGTGAGTTCGCGTGAGCTGCCGAGTAATCCGTCGAGCACCAGCACCCGCTCCACGTGGCGGTGCAGGTCGTGCTCGGCGGTGAAGCCGATGCCTGCGAGCACCTGCTGGCAATGCCTGGCCGCGGTCAGCGCGGCCTTGCCCGCGGCGGCCTTGGCCAGCAGCGCGGTGAGATCGGGATTGTCCGCGCCTGGCAGCTCGAGCGTCGCTTCGGCGCCCTCGATGGCCACCAGCGTCTCGGCCAACCGGTGCCGGACCGCCTGGAATCCGGCGATCGGACGGCCGAACTGAACCCGGTCCAGCGCGTGCTGACGGGCCAGGGCCAGCATCGCCCTCGAACTGCCGACCAACCACCAGCCCAGGGCTCGGCGAGCCTCCGCCAGCCGTAGCAGTTCGCCCTCGTCCACTCGGCGCAGCGGCAATCCACCGAGCACGTGCGTCGCGGCGTCACCGGGTTGACGCTCCCACACCACCTGACCACCGCCCGTGTAGGGCAGCGCCGGGGTGCCACCGGGCTCCCGGCGGGAGGACTGCAGCACCACGTCATTGAGAATCGAGGCGTGCGAACCTGTTTCGCCAAGCAGCCGGAACACCAACGGTATCGCCGACTCGGGCATGTCGGAGAGCATGTCCGCCCAACCCATGTCGGCCAGTGCCGCGTCGAGCTCGACGCCGGAGACCGACAGCATGGTCTTGCGCAGCCCGTCTTCGAGCATCGCGAGTGAGTCTGGATCCACGATCACTCCTTCCCGAGGTCGAGCAGACGACGCGCGATGATGTTGCGCTGCACCTCCGCAGTTCCTCCGTAGATGGTGGCCGCGCGGGAGTACAGGTACTCGGTGCGCCAGCTGGTGTCGTCGAGTTCGATGCTGCCCGGCAACACATCTCGCGCGGCGTCGTACAACTGCTGTTCGGCGCCCGCCAGCAACACCTTGTCGATCGAGGTGTCCGCGCCCAGCTTGTGATCGTCGGCCAACCGGAGTTGGGTGGCCCGAGACCGGCAGCGCAAGGTGTGCAGGGCCAGATACGCTGCGCCCAGATCCGCGTCCGCGGCGGGGCCCAGTTCATTCTTGACTTCATCGATCAGCGCATCGAGCCGTGAATAAAGGTACGCGATGCGTTGCCAGAAGCACGTCGAGCGTTCGTAGGGAAGCAGATCCATGGCAAGCTGCCAACCGTCGCCCGGCTTGCCGAGCATGCGGTCGGCAGGCACCACGACGTCGTCGAAGTACACCTCGCAGAACTCGTCGACACCGTGCATGGTGCGCAGCGGGCGCACGTCGACGCCGGGGCTGTCCAGGTCGACGAAGAACGCGGTGATGCCTGCGTGTCCAGGCGCGGTACGGGTCAGCAGAACGCACCGCGTGGCGTACTGCGCGAAGCTGGTCCACACCTTCTGCCCGTTGATGATCCAGCGGGTGCCGCCGGAGTTGGGGTCGAGTTCGGCCTTGGTCGTCAACGACGCCAGGTCACTGCCGGAGCCGGGTTCGGAGAAACCCTGGCACCAGGTTTCGCGGCCGGACAGCAGCCGCGGCACCATCTCCGCGGCGAGTTCCCGGCTCGCGTAGTCGATCATCGTCGGGGTCAGTACCTCGAGCATCGAATAGGGGCCGGGTTCATCCAACCGACGTCCGACGACCTCCTCGCCGACGATGGCGCGCAGGATCATCGGGCCGCCCAGCCCGCCCGCCGATGCGGGCCAGCCCCAACGCATCCAGCCCGCGTCGTAGAGCGCGCTCATCACCCGCAGATGCTGGGTCTGGTGCGCGTCCAGCGAGTGATCGCCCGGCGGCGGGGTCAAATCGTTCTCGTCGAGCCACGCCGTCAACCGCGAGCGGAACTCGGCTGTCGTCGAATACTGGGCGAGGACGGTCATCCGGCTTCGGGCCGCCCGATTGCGTGAGGACGGCCGGAGTCGTGATCACCGTTGCGCCGGATGAACGTCATGGCCCGTGTCTTCAGCCGCCAGCCGTCGGCGGTGCGGACGTAGTTGTCCTTGTAGTACCCGATGCGCATGTCGTGCTTGGAATGCTCGATGAAGCACAGCGGCTGGGTGCCGGTGGCCTTGTCGGGGTCCTCGGTGTCGAGGTCGACCAGCGATGTGCCAGTCATGAACAAGCCACTCGGGGCTGCGGCAACCAGTTCGGGGAAGCGGGCCAGCGTGTACGTCGAGCCGAACGCGCTGTAGGTGCCGTCCGGGGTGAAGACCGTCACCAACCCTTCGACGTCCCCCTGGGTGATGGTGACGGCGTATTTCGCGAGCAGGTGCTGGATCTCGACGAGGTCCTCAGTTCTTGTTGACATAGACCTTGCCCCCTTTCATTACAAAACTTACTTCTTTTGTAACGCTGATGTCCAACAGTGGATCTCCCGGTACCGCGATGACATCCGCGACCTGCCCCTCGGCCAGCCGTCCGCGGTCGGTGACGTTGATCAGATCGGCGGCGACCACGGTGGCGGCGCGCAGCACCGCGGCGGGCGGCATGCCCCAGTCGACGAGGGTGACGAGTTCGTCGGCGTTGCGGCCGTGCGGGATGGCGGGCGCATCGGTGCCGACGGCGATCTTCACCCCGGCCTCGTAGGCGGCCTTGAGGGACGTGCGCGCCATCGGGAACATCACGGCGGCCTTGTCCTGCAACTCCTTCGGAGCCTTGGACACGTCCATCGCCTCGGCGAGGCGCCTGGTGGTGACCAGGAAGCGGTCGTTGTCGACCAGCATCTGGATCGCCTCGTCGTCCATCAGGAACCCGTGTTCGATGCAGTCGATGCCGCACGCCACGGCATGCTTGACCGCTTCGGCGCCGTGGGTGTGGGCGGCGACGCGCATGCCGCGTCGGTGCGCCTCGTCGACGATGGCGCGCAGCTCCTCATCCGAATAGTGTTGTGCGCCAGCCTCTCCGGTGAGCGACATGACGCCACCTGAGACGCACACCTTGATCAGCTGGGCACCGTGCTTGATCTGGTAGCGCACTGCCTTGCGAATCTCGTCGACGCCGTTGGCGATGCCCTCCTCGACTGTCAATTCGAGTGCGCCGGGCATGAACGCGGCGAACATGGTGGGGTCGAGATGGCCGCCGGTCGGCGTGATGGCATGTCCCGCAGGGACGATGCGCGGACCCTCGATCCAGCCTGCGTCGATGGCCTTGCCGAGTGCCACGTCGAGCAGGTAGCCACCGGTCTTGACGAACAGGCCAAGGTTGCGCA
>JAOPWT010000009.1 GCA_025965555.1 Mycobacterium sp. | reverse complement strand
CGAGATCACCCCCATAATCTCACCGTCGTGTCCAAAATGACATACAGATGACAACCCGGATGAGAACATGACAAACAGTTTGAGAATCGACAACGACATCAGTTGTCGCTTCTAGTGCGCCATGTTCGTGAACCGCGACAAATGGAGTTGGTGCGCCACGGTAATGGTCTTGGTCGGACCCGCTCGGTGCTTGGCGATGATGAGGTCGGCCTCGCCACCGCGGGGGTCGTCGCGCTCGAAGGCGTCGGGCCGATGCAGCAGAATCACCATGTCCGCATCTTGCTCGATCGATCCCGATTCGCGGAGGTCGGACAGCATTGGCTTCTTGTCTGTCCGCTGTTCCGGACCGCGGTTCAGCTGGCTCATCGCCACGACGGGAACCTCGAGCTCCTTGGCCAGAAGCTTGATCTGCCTTGAGAACTCGGACACTTCCTGCTGGCGCGACTCGACCTTCTTGCCCGAGGTCATCAGCTGCAGGTAATCGACGACGATGAGGCGGAGATTCGCCTTCTGATGGAGCCGGCGAGCCTTCGCGCGGATCTCCATCATCGTCAGGTTCGGCGAGTCGTCGATGTAGAGCGGGGCCTCGCTGATCTCACTCATGCGACGGGCCAGACGCGTCCAGTCGTCGTCGCTCATCCGTCCGGACCGCATGTCGGCGAGCTTGATCTTCGCCTCGGCCGACAGCAGTCGCATGACGATCTCGGACTTGCTCATCTCCAAGGAGAAGATGACGCTCGCGTGCCGGTTCTTGATGGAGCACGACCGCAGGAAGTCCAGGCCCAGCGTGGAGTTGTGCGTCGGCACCATGCCCTCACCGGCGAGATACAAGTGCGACTCGTTGTCGACCTGCACGCACCGGACGGGCACACTCTTGATGGCCCGTACCCAGGCGACATGAACTCCGAGCGCCAGTAGTGCCGTCGTGCCACCCGCTCTGCTGGGCAAGTTGGAGGGAATGAGTCGGTCTGCGCCGCTTCGTAATTCGGCGGTAGTGCGGCTCCCTGCCTCGGTTGGCCACTGGTGCTGCTCGTCCGCGACGATGATCGTGCCGTCGGAGAACTCGACCTCGTAGCAGGGGCGGCCGGTCATCACTTCGGTCGCCGCGACGACCCGCGTCGGCTCGCCATCGGCCCCGATCAGCTGGTCACCAACCGCGACATCGCCCATCGTCGTCCAGCCGGACGGTGTGGGCAGCGGGGTGTCGAGGGCCAGCGCCTTGCCCACGCCGGGCCTGGCCGCCACCACGATCATCTGACCCGGATGCAGACCATTGGTCACCTCGTCGAGTTCGACGAAGCCCGTTGGCACGCCGCGCGCCACGCCTCCCTGCGAGGCAATGGCGTCGATCTCGTCCATCGTCGGCTGCAGCAGGTGCTCGAGGACGACGAAGTCCTCGGTGGTGCGCCGCTCCGTGACGTCGTAGATCTCCGCCTGCGCCCGGTCGACGACGTCGGCGACGTCCGCCCCGTCGGCTCCGGCGTACCCGTATTGAACGACGCGCGTGCCTGCCTCCACGAGGCGACGCAGAAGCGACTTCTCCGCGACGATGCCCGCGTAGTACCCGGCGTTGGCCGCGGTCGGCACGGTCGAGATCAGGGTGTGGAGATAGGGCGCTCCACCGATGCGCTTGAGCAGGCCGCGGCGGTCGAGTTCGGCGGAGACGGTGATGGCGTCGGCAGGCTCACCACGTCCGTACAGGTCGAGGATGGCGTCGTAGACGCTCTGGTGTGCGGGCCGGTAGAAGTCCCCGGGCCGCAGCCGCTCGAGCACGTCGGCGATGGCGTCCTTGGAGAGCAGCATTCCGCCGAGCACGGACTGCTCGGCAGCCATGTCCTGCGGAGGCTGGCGACCGTACTCCTCGGCGGGTGGCCCGTCCTCGTCGGAACGACCTCCGGAATGACCACCAGGCCGACCCAGGTCATCGACGACAGCCACGAAGCGTCCCACCTCCCCTTGTGTCCGAGCATCTGGCGTCGAACGCACGTTCGACATCGTTCTTCGCGACTGTAATCCAGCCCCCCGACGACCCCGCGGCTTCGATGGCGCCGAAATCATCTGCGACGGCTCACGCTAGACGTTGCTGGGGCGAGCGCAAGCGGGTGCTGTTAGTGAACTCGTGGATGGCGTGTGGATAGGCGTGGTCGGCCATGTTGAACCCTTGGGGACAACCTGTGCACAACTCCGCGATTATTTGGCATCAACGCAGATAAGAGCATCACAGATGGCCTCGGGAGCTGTGGATGCGAATTCGTTCGGCGTGTCGGCCGGGGTTGCCATCTCGGGCGTGTTGTATTGCGCCTTCGGGCCGATCAGGTTAACAGCTGGTTAGCTTCGCTGTGTCGCGATCGCCCAGCGATGTTCGCCAGAGAATACAGCAACGCCCGGGTGAAGACTGATCAAGTCTCCACCCGGGCGTATTGACGCTGTTGTTATTACTCGGCGACTACGTTCACCGAGACCGGAACACTCACGTCGGGGTGCAGGTGCACCGCAACGGCGTACGTACCGGTGGCCTTGATGTGGGCCTTGGGAAGGTAGATGGTCCTCTTGTCGAGGTTCGGTCCACCGGCCTTCTTGATGGCAGCCGCGACGTCGGCAGGCGACACCGAGCCGAACAGCTTGCCGGCTCCGGCGGTCCGCACCGGCAAGGACACGGGGCCCAGCGCCTCGATGGCGGTCTTGAGCTCCTTGGCGTGATCAAGGTCGCGGACGGTCTTGTTCTCGCGGGCCCGGCGGATCTCCTCGGCCTGGCGCTCGGCGCCTCGCGACGCCACGATCGCCATGCCGCGGGGCAGCAGGAAGTTACGGCCGTAGCCGTCCTTGACCTCGACGGTGTCGCCGGGCGAACCCAGGTGGTCGACCTCAGCGGTAAGAATCAGTTTCATGTGAGTGTGATTTCCGTTCCGGTCTAGCGCGTCGCCGCGCTGAACGGCAGCAGAGCCACCTCGCGGGCATTCTTGACGGCGATCGCGATGTCGCGCTGGTGCTGCACGCAGTTGCCGGTCACTCGGCGGGCACGGATCTTGCCGCGCTCGCTGATGTAGGTCCGCAGCAACGCGGTGTCCTTGTAGTCGATGATCTGGTTCTTGCCCTTCTTCGAGCAGAACGAGCACTTGCGGGTCTTGACCGGCTTCTCAGGAGCCGGGCGCCTCTTCGTGGAGGAGGACTTCGCCATGTCTATCTCTTTCTAAGTAACTTGAAATCAGTTGAATCAGAAGGGAGGTTCTTCGTCGGCGCCGCTGAACGAGCCTGATGCGGGGGCGCTGCCCCACGGGTCGTCCTTCGGGCCGTCGTTGGCCGCAGGGCGTGAACCGCCACCGCCACCGCCGAAGCCGCCTCCGCCACCGCCGCTGCGGCTGGCCTTGTTGACCTTGGCCGTCGCGTATTTCAGGGACGGACCGATCTCGTCGACCTCGAGCTCGACGACGGTGCGCTTCTCACCCTCACGAGTTTCGTACGACCGCTGCTTGAGGCGACCGGTCACGATGACCCGCGAACCTCGGGTGAGGCTCTCGGCCACGTTCTCGGCGGCCTCGCGCCAGATGCTGCACCGCATGAAGAGCGGATCGCCGTCTTTCCACTCGTTGGTCTGACGGTCCATCATCCGAGGCGTGGACGCCACCGTGAAGTTGGCGACGGCGGCCCCGGACGGCGTGAAGCGCAGTTCGGGGTCGGCGGTCAGGTTTCCGACGATGGTGAGGTTGGTGTCACCAGCAGCCACGGGTCCTCCTGTGCAATGTTGTTGGCTCTTCGCGCAAGCGCTCATCACCTGGGCAGTGAAGTAGGTCGCTTGAGAGCGGGTCGCAAGTGAGCCTACGGAAGCGCTCCGACGTGCACGGCCTGTTGGGGCCTAGTGCTTGTCGGTCCGCATCACCTTGGTCCGCAGGACGGACTCGTTGAGGCTGAGCTGGCGATCCAGCTCGGACACCGTGGCCGGCTCGGCCTTCACGTCGATGACGGCGTAGATGCCCTCGGGGTGCTTGAGGATCTCGTACGCCAATCGGCGACGGCCCCAGATGTCGATCTTCTCGACCGAGCCGCCGTCCTTGCGGATGACGTTCAGGAACGTCTCCAGCGAGGGAGCAACTGTCCGCTCATCGAGCGTGGGGTCGAGGATGACCATGATTTCGTATGGACGCATAAGGAACCCATCACCTCCTATGGTCGTGTGCGGCCACGGCTTGTCCGTGGCAGGAGGGTCGCCTGCGTCGGCAACTCGGCAAGGTTACAGCAGGACCGCCTGAGCAGCGAAATCGTGGCCTGGCCGCAATCGCGTGTGCGCTGAGAGCGCAATTGCGGCCGATTTCGCGATCTGTGCGCACACTCGATGCCGGATGGGCGCGACTCAGCCGCCTTCAGCGGTCCGCTTGATCGCCGCGAGCGTGATCGGAATGCCCTCCTTGGCCGCCCGCGTCCGGATGACGATCTGCTCGTCCGCGTGCTCGCCGAACCGTCCGTGAAAGCCCTGGATGCCCTCGGGCTGGAAGGCCCACGACTCGGTGAGCTGCGTGCCGCCGTCCACCGGCTGAAGAGTGAATCCCCAGCGCACCCAGCCGTCGTTGACCACCCAGGCGAATTCGCGACCGGGATCGGCGGCGACAACCCGGCTGCGGGTCTCCCACGTCCTCTTCCCGTCGTCGTTGCGGCCCGTGAAGTAGGTGCCCACGGTGGGACCGCCACCCTCGTCCCACCAACAGGCCCGGCACTGCGGGCTCCACTCGCCCATCCGGGTGACGTCGGAGACCAGCGCGTACAGCCGGTCGGCGTCGACGTCCACCACGACGGAGTCACTGAATTCCAGATCGGTCATGTCCGCATCAGCTCCTGCTCGGGTTCTACGGTTGGCTCGGGCACGGGGGGCCGCAATCGAGCGGGCAGCCACTTCGGCGGCGCATCGCGGGCGTGCTCGAACACCCCGCCGGACGGATCGTCGACCCGTCCGCCGTGCCGGACGAGGTCCAGCTCGGGCCGGTAGATCTGCCGGATCACCAAGGCGCACAACGTCATCACTGCGATGTCACGTAGCAGCACCGTCGTGGTGAACCACTGTTGTGGCAGGCCCATCTTCTGCTCGCCGAAGAGGAACAGCATTCGCGGAACCCAGACGAGCGCGTCGATCGTCATCCAGGTCAACAGGATTCGGCGTTGCGGCAGGGCGAGGACGGCCAGCGGCACCAGCCACAGCGAGTACTGCGGACTCCACACCTTGTTCGTCAACAGGAACGCAGCGACCACGAGGAACGCCAACTGGGCCAGCCGCGGGCGCTGGTTGGCCGTCAGCCCGACGTACCCGATGCCGCACAGGCAGAGCGCGAACAGCACCGCCGTCACCGCGTTGGTCACCGACGGCGGCTCCCAGAATCCCAGTTGCGGATCGAAGCCCCGCCACCCGGTGAAGGACTTCACCACGTTGTAGATCGAGTCCATGTCGTCGCCGCGACGGGTGTTGAGCCGGAAGAACTCCGACCACCCGCGGGGGAACAGCACCATGATCGGGAGATTGACCACCAGCCACGTCACCACCGCGGTGGCGGCCGTCTTGCCCACCTCACGCATCCGGCCGGTCCGCAGCCCGAGGATCACCATCGGCACCAGCAACAGCAGCGGATAGAGCTTGAGCGCCACGCCGATGCCGATCAGGGCGCCCGCCAGCGCCGGTCTTCGGCGGGCCCACGCCAGCATCGCGCCGGCCGCACACGCCGTCGCCAGTGCGTCGAAGTTGGTGAAGATCTGGAAGATCAACAGCGGTGAGGCCGCGACGAGCGCAGCGTCCCACACCCGGCGGCCCGCCAAGCGGGTCGTCGCCCACACCGTCGCCAGCCACGCCAACGCCAAACCGAATGCGGCGATGTTGAAGAACATCACCACCTCGGCGACGACGGGCATCGACACCAGCTTCGTCAGTGCCGTGTACGTCTTCGCCAGCGCCATCGACACGTACTGGTACAGCCCCGTCAGTACGGGATACTCCATGTACCGAATGGCCGGGCTGCCGTCGTACTGCTTCTGCGGTGCGCCCGCGGAGTCCTTCTCGGTCCAGGACGACTTGTACGGAAACTTGCCCTGGCTCAACAGTTCTGCGGTGTACAGCGGAACCGTGTCCGAATAGCAGAGCTCGTAGTACGCGCGCTGGTTCTCCCAGACGGCCACCCGCTGATCTGCGGTACCGGTACCCGTCGACTGCAGGCACGCCGCCTTGGTCGAATAGCCGAGTGCGAGGAACACCAGCGCGATCATCAGCATGACGCGCAGCGGCGTCATGAATCGCGCCCTGCCGATCAGGGCATGCCTACCGACCGGACCACCGATCACCCCCGACAATGCGGCGCCGATGGTGTCGGTCCGGCTGGGCAGGTCGCGGTCGTCGTCGCTGCGCAGATCGTCGGCCAGCGGTAGCGGGGACACCGTTGACGGACTCGGCTCGCCGGAGCCGCCCCGGCGGCGACATCCCACCTGGCCGGTCACGGCGGAGGCGGCGGCGCAGTGATCGTCGGGGTTGGGGACGCCTCAGGAACGACGGGTGGCGGCGGTCCCGGCGGCGCCACCGTCACCGTGGTCGGCGGGCCGAACGGGATCGTGATGCCAGGGCCCAACTCGATCGTCGGCTGAATCACGGTCTCCGACGGTGGCGGCGGAGCTGGCGGCGGGGGCGGAGGCGCGGCGGGCGGGCCCGCGTAACCGCCGATCTCCGTCGGCTTCGGGAACGTCTCGTTGTCGGTGCCCTTGAGCGCCCCGTCCATCGTCGACTTCCAGATGTCGGAGGGAAGGCCCGACCCGTACACCGAGGCGCCGGACTTGTTCTCCAGCGGTTTGGTGCCCTCGGTGGTGCCGACCCAGACTGCCGTGGACAGCGACGGCGTGTAGCCGACCATCCACGCGTCGCGGTTGTTGTCGGTGTCCCCGAGCTGATTGGTGCCGGTCTTCGCTGCTGATGGCCGACTGCCTGCCAGGTTGTGACCCCTCGAGTAGCCGGCTATGGGCTGCATCGCGGCGGTGACGTTGTCGGCGACGGCCTTGTCGATCTTCTGCTCGCCCGAGTCGCCCTGCTGCGATGCGTCGAAGAGCACCTGTCCGTCGGAGCTGACGACCTTCTGCACGAAGTGCGGCCGGTGGTAGATGCCCGAGTCGGCCAGCGTCGCGTACGCCGACGCCATGTCGATCACGCGGGTCTGGTACTGGCCCAGCACGACGCCGTTGTTGGGCGGACCACCCTTGCCGTCCTCGGACAGGGTGTGCTCGACGCCGGGGAAGCTCTCCGCGACACCGGCCGCGTGGGCCGCGTCGGCGACGTCCTGCGGGCCGTTCTTCAGCTTCAACATCAGCCGGTAGTAGCTGGTGTTGAGCGACTGCTTGAGCGCCTCGGCGATGTTGCAGGTGCCGCAGCCCTCACCTTCGACGTTCGTGATCTTGATGCCGTTCACCTCGACCGGCGAGCTGTCCACCTGATAGCCGAGGCCGATGCCCTGCTGAAGCGCCGCGACGAGGGCGAAGACCTTGAACGACGATCCCGTCGGCAGACCGGCCTGCGCGAAGTCGAAGCCGTTGGCGTCCGATCCGCCGTAGTACGCCTTGACGCCGCCGGTCTTCGGATCGACGGACGCGACGGCCGTCCGCATGTCGGGATCCTGGCCGTCCATGTACTCGGCCACCGCGTCCTCCGCGGACTTCTGCGCCTTGGGATCGATGGTCGTGGTCACCTGAAGGCCCTCGGTGTTCAACGTCTGTTCGTCGATGTTGAACAGATCCATCAGTTCCTTGGTGACCTGGCGCTCGATCAACCCGTTGGGCCCGGTGGTCTGGTTCTGCGCACGCGCCTGGTCCGGCGGCAACGTCGGCGGGAAGACCTGCCCGGCGCGCTCACTTGGCGACAGCGCACCCATGGTCACCATGCCGTCGAGCACCCAGTTCCAACGTTCGGCGGAGCCCTCGGGATCGACGGCCGGGTCCAGCCCGGACGGCTGCTGGATCAACGCCGCGAGCAACGCACCCTCGGCCACGTCGAGCTGCTCCACGGGCTTGCCGAAGTACGCCTGCGAGGCCGCGCCGATGCCGTACGCCCCGCGGCCGAAGTAGATGATGTTGAGGTAGGACTGCAGCACCTGGTCCTTGGACCACTCGCCCGACATCTTCGTCGAGATGACGAGCTCCTTGGCTTTTCGGACCAGACCACCGATCCCCGAGCGCGCGTCGCCGACGAGTGCGTTCTTGACGTACTGCTGGGTGATCGTCGAGCCGCCCTGGAGGTCGCCGCCGAAGATGTTGTTCTTGAACGCTCGAAGGAAGCCGGTGAAGGAGAACCCGGGGTTGGTATAGAAGTCACGGTCCTCGGCAGCCATCACCGCATTGCGTACCTGCACGGGAATCTGGTTGATGTCGACGTCGACCCGGTTGCCCTCCGGCGGCACGATCCTCGCGAGTTCGCTGCCATCGCTGGCGAGGACCGTCGAAACCTGGTTGGTCCGAATGTCTCCTGGCTTGGGGATGTCGACGATCATGTAGGCCATCGCGAACGTCACGATCGGCAGCAGAACGCAGAGCGCCAGCGCGACGTACGAGCCGCGGCGGACCCACTTCCAGTTGACGTGGAACTCGCGACCCCCCGGTCCCCTGCCGCCGGGCGGACCGCCGCCGGTGGGAGGTCCCGGCGGGGGGAACTTCGGCGGCGGCGTGCCGTCGAGCGCGGCCTTGACCACGTCGATCGGATCGCGATAGGGCGGCTGAGGCGAATTGGTGACCGGCGGCAGGAGCATCGTCCTGCGGTCGTCGGCGGGAAACTGCTCGGGCCCAGTGGCGCGCGCCTGCGGGATGGCCCGCGTCGCGCCGTCCGACGGCGAGGGAGCCGAGTGTCTCAGGGGTGCGCCACTACCGTCGGCCGAGGACTCCTTGCGGACGTCGTCGGCTGACCGTTCGTGTCGCCCTTCGCTATTCACTGGCCGTGCGCGCACCCGAGCGCGCCGTCCGGGTGCCGCGCGCCTTCGGGGGACGAGGCGCGCCGAGCACGTACGACTTGACCAAGTGATTCCAACTGCAAGTTCGGCATACCTCCACCACGTGCACTGCGAATTCGTCGAACTTGGCCGCCAGCATCACCAACTCCTCGGTGGTGCGGGCCGAACCGGACACGGCGCCCAGGTGATCGCCGAACACCCACGACACCAGCGTGAGCTGTTCCTTGCGACATATCGGACACATCACCTGACTGGTCTTGCCATGGAATTTCGCGGCGCGCAGCAGATACGGATTGGCGTCACAGACCTCGGAAACGCCCGTGCGTCCCGAGTACACCTCGGCCAGCAGGGACCGTCGTTTGAGCGCGTAGTCCACCACCTGTCGCTGCAATCGCACGATGACCAGAGTACGTCGACCCTCCCTCGGCGCAGCCTCGACTGGGCCACTCCCGGGTCACGGCGAGCCCGAGTTCGGCATCTGGTCTGCACCGATGACGTGTGAACTCCTACGATCTGTTCGTGGCGACGCGGCAGCAGACAGCAGGGACACGGGCCAAGGACAGCGATCGCAACAACACCTGCCAGGTTCTCGACAGCGCACTGAGCGACGGGCAGCTGTCGATGGAGGAGCACCGCACCCGGGTGGCGACCGCGACGACCGCCGCGACGCTGGGGGATTTGCAGCGCCTGGTGGACGACCTCCAGACCGAGAACGCTCCGGTTCAGATGCCCGACCTGAAGAAGCCCTCGCGGTTGGTGAACGCCTCGGGGGCCGCAGGCGGCGGCTGGGGCATGCGCGCCGCGGTGGCAGGCGTCCTGGTGGTGCTCGGCATCGCCATCGGGTGGGGGCTCTACGGCAACACCAGTTCGCCGCTGAGCTTCACCTCCGACCCGGGCGCCAAGTCCGACGGCATCCCTGCGAAGGTGATCACCCCGCCGAAGCAGCTGCAGTCGCTGGGCGGCCTGACCGGTCTCCTCGAGCAGGTGCGCCAACGATTCGGCGACACCATAGGGTACGGCCTCACCATCTATCCGGACTACGCAGTCCTGACCCGACCCGACCCCACCGACGACCGACGCAAGCTGAACTACTCATACCGCGGCGGGTTCGACGATCCGTCGGCGTCGGCGAAGGGCAATGACGACGTGGTGGTCGACCTGGCGGCGTTCAACGTCGAGACCACCGTCGCCATTCTGCGAGGTGCCCCCGAGACCGTCGGCCTCCAGCAGAAAGACGTCAAACCCGACAGCACCTACCTCAGCATCGACCCCAGCCGTGATCCGCTGAGCCCCGGCGCCCTGGAGCTGCGGGCCAGTGTGTCCAGCGACATCGGCAGCGGTTCGGTGACGTTCGCCGGCGACGGCACCATCAAGCGCATCGACAGCGCCATCGACTGACTGCGGCGATTTCGGCGATTGCCGTGATTGGTCGCACCAATGTAGCGTCACATATATCGGCGCGATATAGTTTGCCGACGTGTTGGATCGTCGTAGCGGCCGCGCAAAGGAGGTGATTCGGTGTTGGAGCTCGCCATTCTGGGACTTCTCCTCGAATCACCGATGCACGGCTACGAGCTGCGCAAGAGATTGACGGGCCTACTGGGCGCCTTCCGGGCGTTCTCCTACGGTTCGCTCTACCCGGCGCTGCGCCGGATGCAGACCGACGGCCTCATTGTCGAGGAAGCCGCACCGGTCGGAACGGTCAAGGTTCGCCGGGCGCGACGCGTCTACGTGCTCACCGATGCGGGCAGGGCGCGCTTCACCGAACTCGTCGCCGACACCGGCCCGCAGAACTACACCGACGATGGATTCGGCGTCCACCTGGCCTTCTTCAACCGCACCCCGGCGGAGGCCAGGATGCGCATTCTGGAGGGCCGCCGCCGTCAGGTGGAGGAACGCCGCGAAGGCCTGCGTGAAGCCATCGCGCGGGCCAGTAACTCGCTCGACCGCTATACCCGCCAGCTACACCAACTCGGGCTCGAGTCCAGCGAGCGCGAAGTGAAGTGGCTCAACGATCTGATCGCGGCTGAACGCGTGGCCGCCCCGGGTGCCTCAGAAAGAGACCCCGAGCAACAGCCCTAGAACCAATCGCATCGAAGTGTCAGCACGAGAAGGAGAACGTTCCATGACCACCCCCACCGAGGCAGCCGCCTCGAACGAAATTCGGGTCGCCATCGTCGGTGTCGGCAACTGCGCGTCCTCCTTGGTGCAGGGCGTGCAGTACTACGACGACGCCGACGAGAACTTGACCGTCCCCGGCCTGATGCACGTGAAGCTCGGTCAGTACCACGTGCGCGACGTGAAGTTCGTCGCCGCGTTCGACGTGGACGCCAAGAAGGTGGGCTTCGACCTGTCCGAGGCGATCTTCGCGTCGGAGAACAACACCATCAAGATCGCCGACGTGCCGCCCGCCAACGTCACCGTGCAGCGTGGCCCGACGCTGGACGGCATCGGCAAGTACTACTCCGAGACCATCGAGGTGTCCGACACCGAGGCCGTCGACGTCGTCAAGGCGCTCAAGGACGCCGAGGTCGACGTGATGGTGTCCTACCTGCCCGTCGGCTCGGAAGAGGCCGACAAGTTCTATGCGCAGTGCGCCATCGACGCGGGCGTGGCATTCGTCAACGCGCTGCCCGTCTTCATCGCCTCGGACCCGGTGTGGGCCAAGAAGTTCGAAGACGCCGGCGTCCCGATCGTCGGCGACGACATCAAGAGCCAGGTCGGCGCCACCATCACCCACCGCGTGATGGCCAAGCTGTTCGAGGACCGCGGCGTGCAGCTCGACCGCACCATGCAGCTCAACGTCGGCGGCAACATGGACTTCCTCAACATGCTCGAGCGTTCGCGCCTGGAGTCCATGAAGATCTCGAAGACCCAGGCAGTCACCTCCAACCTGCAGCGCGAGTTCAACACCAAGGACGTCCACATCGGCCCGTCCGATCACGTCGGCTGGCTCGACGACCGCAAGTGGGCCTACGTCCGCCTCGAAGGCCGCGCCTTTGGCGACGTGCCGCTGAACCTGGAGTACAAGCTCGAGGTGTGGGACTCGCCCAACTCGGCGGGCGTCATCATCGACGCGGTGCGTGCGGCGAAGATCGCGCTGGACCGTGGCATCGGTGGACCGGTCGAGGCCGCGTCCGCCTACCTGATGAAGAGCCCGCCCAAGCAGATGGCCGACGATATCGCGCGCGCCCAGCTGGAAACCTTCATCGAAGGCTAGTTCTCCACGCGACTTGTGTGCCCGTACCCGCGCTGAGCGCGGTTGCGGACACACGAGTCGCGGTGGGTAGTGTCCGAATCGTGGTCAACGACGACGAATTCGCCCTGCTGCCCGAGAACGCCGAACAGATCGGCTGGACGGGCCCGCTGCCGTCCGTCGAACGCATCGAGTCCGGCCCCATCAGCGCGCTCAAGTGGGGCGACTCTGCTCCGCAGATCGTCTTCCTGCACGGCGGCGGGCAGAACGCCCACACCTGGGACACCGTCATCCTCGGACTCGGCCTGCCCGCGCTGGCGGTCGACCTGCCCGGCCACGGCCACTCCGCGTGGCGCGAGGACGGCGACTACGGGCCCAAGCTCAACGCCGAGACGCTGCGGCCGATCCTGCGCGAATGGGCACCCACGCCACGTCTGATGGTCGGCATGTCGCTCGGCGGGCTGACCGCGCTGCGCATCGCCGCCACCGAACCCGCGCTCGTTCCGGAGTTGGTGCTCGTCGACGTCACCCCGTCGTCGCCAGGCAAGCACGAGGAGATGACCAAGGCGCAGATGGGCACCGTCGCGCTGGTGCAGGGCGACCGCACCTTCCCGTCGTTCGCCGCCATGCTCGAGGTCACCGTCGCGGCAGCGCCGCATCGCGACCCAAAGTCGTTGCGGCGCGGCGTCTTCCACAACAGCAAGCAGCTCGACGACGGCACCTGGACGTGGCGCTACGACTCGTTCCGCACGGGTGACGGCTTCGAGGGGCTGTGGGACGACGTCACCTCCATCACGATGCCGACGACGCTGGTGCGCGGGGCCAACTCGTTCTTCGTCAACGACGAGGATGCCGACGCGTTCGCCAAGGGCGCCCCCGGCTTTCAGCGCACCCACGTCGTCGCCGACTCTGGCCATTCCGTTCAGGGCGACCAACCCGCTGCGTTGGTCGACATCTTGCGGGCGGTGCTGAACGCCTAACGTAAAGCCATGAGCTTCCCCACTCGCATCGGCGTCCAACTCCAACCGCAGCACTCCCCCAACTACGGCCACCTGCGCGACGCCGTTCTGCGCTGCGAGGACATGGGCGTGGACGTCGCCTTCAACTGGGATCACTTCTATCCGCTGTACGGCGATCCCGACGGTGCGCACTACGAATGCTGGACCATGCTGGGCGCGTGGGCCGAGCAGACGTCGCGCATCGAGATCGGCGCACTGGTGACCTGCAACTCCTACCGCAACCCCGAGCTGCTCGCCGACATGGCGCGGACCGTCGACAACATCTCCGACGGCAGGCTGATCCTCGGCATCGGCTCGGGCTGGAAGCAGAAGGACTACGACGAGTACGGCTACGACTTCGGCACCGTCGGCAGCCGCCTCGACGACCTGGCCGCCGCCATGCCGCGCATCACCTCACGGCTCGGCAAGCTCAATCCCGCACCCGTGCGCGACATCCCGATCCTCATCGGCGGCCAGGGCGAGAAGAAGACCCTGCGGCTGGTCGCCGAATACGCCCACATGTGGCACGGGTTCACCACCACCGAGACCTACCCTGGCAAGGCCGAAGTCCTCGACCGACACTGCGCCGACCTGGGTCGTGACCCATCGACGATCGAACGATCGGCGGGCGTGGAGAACGACAGCGGGCTGCTCGCCAACGCCGAGGCGCTCGTCGACCTCGGCGTCAGTCTGCTGACCGTCGGCGTCAACGGCCCCGACTACGACCTGTCCTCCGCTGAGGCGCTATGCCGCTGGCGCGACTCCCGCGCCTGACCCAAAGCGGCCGATCACGTCCCGCACCAGAAGTGACGTGAGAAACTGACCGCGCCATGCCCAAGAAGTACGGGGTCAAAGAGAAGGACCTGGTGGTCTCACACGTCGTGAACCTGGTCCTCACTGGCAAGTTGCGGTCCGGAGATCGGTTGGACCGCAACGAGATCGCCGGCCAGCTCGGTCTCAGTCGCGTGCCGGTGCAGGAGGCGGTCGTCGAGCTGGAGCACATCGGCGTGGTGTCGACGCGGTACCACCGCGGTGCCTTCGTCGAACGGTTCGATGCCGACGTGGTCCGTGAACACCACGAGATCTACGGCGTGCTCAACGGCATCGCGACGGCACGGGCGGCCGCCGATCACCGACCGAAGATCGTCGACCAGCTTCGGGTCACGCTGGACGCGATGCGCACCAGCATGGAGTCGCGAAACTTCCACGAGCACACGTGGCGCTATCGCCAGACCATCAACGACCAATACGCCGGACCACGCTTGAAGGCCGCGATCCGCGCATCCCAGACGTTCATGCCGCGGGCCTTCTGGACCGCTTACCTGGGCAGCCACGACGAACTTCTTCCGTTCTACGTCACCGAGACCGCCGCCATCGGTGACGGGGCCCCCGACGCGGCCAGGGCTGCCTGCGTCGGCCGAGCCGAGGTGATGGGTCGGATCATGCTGGCGGAGCTGGTCCGGCGCAGGGTGCTGGGTCCCTCCCCGGGCCCCAGCGGGCCGTCGATTGCGTTCCGAATGAGCTGAAGGCTCCGACGGCGTCGCGGTCCCGGCTACGTTTTCAGGATGCGGATGTACAAGGCAGTCGTCGTCGCACTCGTTGCTCTCTTCGTCGCGACGATGGGGCTGGCGCCGACGGCGGGCGCGGACGTCGACCAGTGCGCACCGCCGGGAGTCGAGAAGGCCAGCGCCCTTCCGACCAATCTGGCGTCGGCGGCGAAGGGCCCGGAAGCGGATAGGTACACGACCGCGACCGTCGGCCCGCTGCCGGTGAACGTCAACGCGCTCGGGCTCGGCACTCCCGGCGTGCTGACCGTGGGCACCCTCTCGGATGCGCCGCCAAGCATCTGCATCGACTCCAAGGGCCAGTTCACCGGGTTCGACAACGAGCTGCTGCGTGCCATCGCCGACAAGCTCGGGCTGAAGGTCAACTTCGTGGGCACCGACTTCTCCGGCCTGCTCGCGCAGGTGGCGGCGCGACGCTTCGACGTCGGCTCGTCGTCGATCACCACGACCGACGCGCGCCGTCAGACCGTCGGATTCACCAACGGCTACGACTTCGGCTACTTCTCGCTCGTCGTGCCGTCGGGGTCGGCGATCAAGGGCTTCTCCCAACTCGCGGCAGGCCAACGCATCGGCGTGGTCCAGGGCACGGTCCAGGAGGCCTACGTCGTCGACACCCTCCATCTGGACCCGGTCAAGTTCCCCGACTACAACACCGTCTACGCGAGTCTGAAGACACGACAGATCGACGCCTGGGTGGCGCCGTCGCAGCAGGCGATCGGCACGGTGCAAGCGGGCGACCCCGCTCAGATCGTGGAGAACACCTTCAGCCTGGACAACTTCGTGGCCTACGCGGTAGCCAAGGAGAACAAGCCCTTGATCGACGCACTCAACTCCGGGCTCGACGCGGTGATCGCCGACGGGACGTGGTCCACGCTGTACTCCAACTGGGTGCCGCGCGCGCTGCCGCCCGGCTGGAGGCCCGGCTCCAAGGCCGCACCCGCTCCGCAGCTGCCCGACTTCGCCGCGATCGCCGCCAACAAGAAGCCGCCCGCCGACAACTCCGCGGTCGCCCCGAAATCCGTTCTGCAACAGCTCAAGGACTCGTTCCTCGACTGGGGCCTGTACAAGAAGGCGATCCCCGACCTCTTCAAGACGGGTCTGCCGAACACCTTGATCCTGACGGTCTCTGCCAGTGTCATCGGGCTGGTGCTCGGGCTGGGGCTCGCGGTCGCGGGCATCTCCCGGGCGCGCTGGCTGCGGTGGCCTGCTCGGGTGTACACCGACGTGTTCCGCGGGCTTCCCGAGGTGGTGATCATCCTCATCATCGGGCTGGGCGTCGGACCGATCGTCGGTGGGCTGACCGGCAACAACCCCTACCCGCTCGGCATCGCCGCGCTCGGATTGATGGCGGCTGCCTACGTCGGCGAGATCCTCCGCTCGGGCATCCAGAGCGTGGAGGCGGGACAGCTGGAGGCGTCGCGGGCGCTGGGATTCAGCTACTCGCGGTCGATGCGATTAGTCGTTGTGCCGCAGGGTATTCGGCGCGTGCTTCCGGCCTTGGTCAATCAGTTCATCTCGCTGCTGAAGGCCTCGTCGCTGGTGTACTTCCTCGGTCTCATCGCCAGCCAGCGCGAGCTGTTCCAGGTGGGCCGCGACCTCAACGCCCAGACCGGCAACCTGTCACCTCTGGTGGCCGCTGGGCTGTTCTACCTGGCACTGACCATCCCCCTCACGCACCTGGTCAACTACATCGACGCCCGGCTACGCCGAGGCAGACCGGTGGCCGAGACCGAGGATCCCGCCAGCCCGGCGTCAACTCAGGAGATGGTGTGAGCGCAACCGTGAGGTTCGAGCCGGTTTCCCTGGCAGCCAACGACATTCACCTGTCCTTCGACACGAATGCCGTCCTGCGCGGCGTCGACGTCGGCGTGCCCGCAGGCACCACCACGGCGGTGATCGGACCTTCGGGATCCGGCAAGTCCACGCTGCTGCGGGTGCTGAACAGGCTGTACGAGCCCGACCGCGGCGACATCCTGCTCGACGGCCGATCGGTGTTGAAGGACAGCCCCGACGAGCTGCGCCAGCGCATCGGCATGGTGTTTCAACAGTTCAACCTGTTCCCTCACAAGACGGTGCTCGACAACGTCACACTGGCGCCCCGCAAACTCAAACGTCTCGACGCGGACGCGGCCCGTGAACTGGGGCTCGCGCAGCTCGAGCGAGTGGGGTTGCGACACAAGGCCGACGTCCGGCCTGCCACCCTCTCCGGCGGCCAGCAGCAGCGGGTTGCGATCGCCCGCGCCCTGGCGATGGCGCCTCAGGTGATGTTCTTCGACGAGGCGACCTCGGCGCTCGATCCCGAACTGGTGAAGGGAATCCTGGCGCTGATCGCCGACCTCGGCGACGACGGAATGACGATGGTGGTGGTGACCCACGAGATGGGCTTCGCACGATCGGCGGCCGACGCGGTGGTGTTCATGGATCACGGCAAGGTCGTCGAAACCGGGCCACCCGAGCGGCTGTTCGAGGACGCCGAAACCGACCGGCTCCGCCAGTTCCTGTCGCAGGTGCTCTAGCCCGTGCGTCGGCAATGATGTGACGCTGACCGGCAGGTGTCGGCACGCGTCAGTTCGATGAAAACACCCCGTGTTGAGCTTCTGACAGGTGGTGACAGGTTAGACTAGCGAATTATGGTAGAGACCGAACCGCAGGTCACTGAGCTGGCCGGAGAGCTGCAACAAGTGCTCTCCAAGCTCTTCTCCGTCCTGCGTCGGGGTGACTCCAATCGCAACGCCCCCGAAGGGGGTGCCGACCTGACCCTGGCGCAGCTGTCGATTCTGCTGACACTGCTCGACCTGGGCCCGATCCGGATGACGGAACTCGCGGCACACGAACGCGTCCGCACGCCGACGACCACGGTCGCGATCCGCCGCCTCGAGAAGCTGGGGCTGGTCAAGCGGTCGCGCGATCCCTCCGATCTGCGCGCCGTCCTGGTCGACGTCACGCCGCGCGGTCTGGTTCAGCACCGCGAGGCGCTGGCGACCCGACGGGCGTCACTCGCCGCGATGCTGAGCAAACTCAGCACCGAGGAACGCGAGACGTTGGCCAATGCCCTTGCGCCAC
>JAOPWT010000627.1 GCA_025965555.1 Mycobacterium sp. | reverse complement strand
CCGAAGTCGGCTCGGCGGGGGCCGGATCATCGCTTCCCGTAACGCTGGACTTGAGGGAACCCGTGTTGGTCTGGGCCGTGACCGTCGCCTTGTCGTCGGCATCAGTCTTCGACGCCGTCGACGAACTCGACGTCGAAGCAGACGGAGACGGAGACGGAGACGACTGAGATGAGGTGGTCGTCGGTGAGGGCGCAGCTGGCGAGGCGCCCTTACTCTGCGCATCGGCATCGGCCGAAGAACTCGACGACGTCGAGGTGTCCGACGCGGCTGAACCGTCCGAGGACGACGAACCGGATTCATCGGCCAGCGCGACCCCCACGACGGGGCCCAACGCCGACAAACCGAACAACGCCGCACTCACTCCGGCCGACGCCGCACCCAACTGCAACCAACGCCGGACCCCGAAGTTCTCCGCCCGACGAACATGCGCTGCCATATACTGACCCCTCCGTCAATTGTTTGCGAGCAAACGATATAACGCCGATGCCATTCGTGCAGCTGCTTGCATGTGCACAATCGAGATCAAAGGGTGAAGCGTCCTCGGCCCAGATCTGTTGAGGTACAGGAGTTACGAAAGCAGGCAAACTATCCAAACCAAGCCAACCCCCGCGAAGAGCTAACCAATTCGCATTCTTCACAGGAACTTGGCAAACCTCGAACGAGAGTGAAGAAAGTCAGCCCGCGGCGTTGGGTAACAGCGGCGGACAGTTTCCCATCACGTCGGTGGCCAGTTCGAAGTGCCACAGCTCGTTGGCGTAGATCCGACACAGCCCGAATCTGGGCCCGTTCGCGATGAGCCACTGATCGGCCCCGACACCGCCGACGTCGACGGCCTGGCCGATGACGTGCTTGGACATCTCCGGGGTCTGCACGTATTCACGCGCCGCGGCGAGGGTCCCATAAGTCTCCACGGCGTTGTCGAGTAGCCGCTGCTGGAACTCTGGCGACCGCCAGCCCGAGGTGATGGTCATGGCGATGCCGTCGACGGAAGCAGCCGTCGCGGCGTGCTGGATGGCACTCAACAAGGCGGGGTCGAGCCGCCAGATCGCCGGGTCCTGGACGTCGAAGGGGGTCAGCGCGTCGCCGTCGGCCAGCGACCCGTCACCTGGGTCGGCAGGAGGATCCAACGCGACGGTGTGATCGACGAGGCTGATTCGCGCGTCCGGCGGACCAGACGGCGCGAGGACCCCGAGTGCCACCACGACCGCAACCACGCCGTACACCGCGGAAACCGACCGCATGACACACGAACCCCTAACCTTCTGTTCCTAGGCACGCCCGCCGCCGTCGCCGGCCTACAGCCGCCGGACCCTAATGGGTTGAGAATACCGAAATGCCACCGTTGGGGAATCCCGCCGCGCCGGCCTGAAAGGGCACGTCCACTTGCCCGAGCGCGCTGTCGACGGCGACAGAATGCGCGCCTGTTCCCACGGGAATCATGAAGAGCAGTTGCCGCGTCGTTCCGTCGACGACTCCCATCTGCGGGTCGAATCCCGACGCGGCAGCGGTGCCACCCTTCACGAAGTGCCGGGCAGGCAGGAAATAGCGGTTGGAATTCGGGTCGTAATCTACCTGGTCCACTCCGCCAAACGGCACGGTGGCGTGGATTGCGCCACTCGTGCGATCCATGATCACGGTGATGAGCGAATGCCCGGCCGGCGGATCGCATCCAATGAGCACGTCGTTATTCGGACCCAGCACAATTCCCGTCGGTCCGCATTCTCCGAGCGGAAAGGATTTGCTCACAACAGGATCTCCAGTTGCCGCAGAACTCGCGGTGACGACGTCGAGCTCGCCAGCGGGATTGGCGGAGGTCCCGTCATTGTTGATCAAGAAACTCTTCGAAACGGGGTCATATGCGCACGCTTCGAGTCCCGACGATCCGTTGAAGACGAGCTTTTGCACTGGAGTTTGGGTCAGGGTGGAAACAAAAGTGGCGAAGGGCGGCGAGGCTCCGGGACTCGCGTACATCGCGAGATGATCGTCAGGGTCGTAGCAGCCCTCATCGACCCGTGACCCGGAGTTGCTGACTGCTATCGTGTTGACCGTCTTTTTCGCATCCGTATCGATCACCTTGATCGAGTCGACGTCGCCCACGTAGATCGTGTGCGTGCCGGTGATGCCGACGATTCCGTCGGGCCCGGACTCGTCTGTCGTTGCGCCAGCGCCGGTGAACGGCCCAGAGATCTGTGCGATCAATTTGTTCGATTTAGTGTCCACGACATCCACGGCCTTATTATTCCGGTCGGCAAGAAAGTATTTGCCGGCCTCGACGTAGCCGATGTCGAAACTGAATGGTGGGCTGGCTGCATTGGGCACAGCAGCGTTGGTCAGCAGCTTCGGTGGTGGCGGTGCGGCATTGGTCTTGACTCCACCACCTCCACAGCCGGCCAAAGCGGCTGTAGCGAGCAGCACCACGGTCATCAGTGGGTATTTCACCGTTCCCATGACATTCCCCTTACGCGTGCATCGTGTGGTTCGCGATTCCGGACGTGGACACGTCGGGGTTGAGCCACTTTGTCTACCGAATACTGCATACAATTCCCTTGGATGTGAACCCGATCACATGGTTATCCCAGGAGACTCACACCTATCCGTGCAGGAGATCAGCAGAAACGCCCACATCTGGGATGGGCTTCGGGCGTCGATCAACGGCACCGGGCGAGGCGAGATCGGCTGGATCTCCGACAGGTATGAGCGCAAGACACTGGTGAACTCAAGTGTGTCGGGATGTTGAGCGACGCAGGGTGTTTCGTGTCAGTGTGTCCGTCGCGTGTGCGCTAGTGCGTGCACCCAGACATCTGGGTGCGCCCGAAGGGATTCGAACCCCTAACCTTCTTATCCGTAGGCACGGGCGGGTGACGTGACTCGGCACGACGCGAGTTCAACTGTCGCGTAGTTGAGGGTGTCTGGAAGCCCGACTGTCGTCATCGTAGTCGTCAGAACTGTCGTCAGCTCGCGGTGGAACAGCGCCACCCCCGCTTCCTCGTACCCGGCGATCCTGCGCCGACGATCGGATGTGTCAAGGGTGGCGAAGCCATCAACGTGGTGACTTCAAAGACGCACTTTACTCAGCCGAGCGGGAAGTCAGACACTGCTTAATGAGGTGGTGCTCGATCAGGACGCGTTAGTGGCCCGCGATCGCTGCGAGCACTGCGTCGACGACAGCGGCGCGCAGTTGCTCGTGCACGGGAACGGCGGCCAGGAGCGCGCGTCTTTGCGATCAGTGACTCGCTCACCCGCCGTCGGTGGGGAGCGGAGCGCCGAAGCGGGCCGTCCATTTCGGGCGCGCTGGCGATCGCCGTGCGCAGTCGCGCAAGCGCGTCGTAGGCGACCCCTCATCGCTTCCCAGCATGGCGTGTCCACGATAGTCAGCGACCTTGCGACGACGTGCTGGGCTGAGTTTCAGGAATGGGATTTGAACAGACAGACCGCACCGAGGGAGAGTCTCGCCATGCTCACCGACCCGAATCCGACACCACGTTGAACGAGCTGGCGGGCTCTCCTAAACCTTGGCAGGAGGCGCTGATGACGCATCCGCGCCCCAGCGCACCCCGACCGGACCGACCGTCGGGGGCGCCCCCTCGGCATCTCGAACTGAGAGCCCAAAAGACCAACGGTGACCCGGCCCGGGTTGGGCGATGATGTAGTCCAGTCTCGCCGTCAGGGAACGCACCCCGGCCGCGGCCTGGCAGAGGATGGTGGCTGATGGGTGTAGCTCACAGGATGCTTGACTGGGTTGACCGGCGGATCGGCGAGGGTCTTGAACGCCGCGTCCGTGGCCATCACCAGCGTCGGCTCCGTCGGTTGGGACACAGCGCGGTGTTCGATGGTAACGCCGGGTCAGGGTTATGGGCGGGCACCGGTGCGGCACCGCGATCAGGCAACGCAGTCGAGGTGCTGGTTGACGGTGAGCGGGCGTGCGGCGCCATCGCGCGGGCGCTATCGGGTGCTCACTCACACGTCCACATAGCCGGCTGGCACCTCACCCCCGGCTTTGAACTGACCCGCGAGGGCGACACCTCCACGCTGCAGGACATCCTGGCCGCACTCGCCGAACACATCGAGGTACGTGTGTTGTTGTGGGCGGGGCCACCTGTGCCGGCGTTTCAACCCACCCGCAAGATGGTCCGCGCAGTCTGCGAGCAGCTCACGGCCGGCACCAAGGTCCAGTGTGTCCTGGATTCCCGCGAGCGAACCATGCACTGCCATCACGAGAAGATCGTGATCATCGACGACACAGTCGCCTTCGTCGGCGGCATCGACCTCACCTCGCTGGCCGGAGACCGCTGGGACAGTCCGCGCCACCATCCCCGGGGAAGCCTCGGCTGGCACGACGTCGCGACCCAACTGCAGGGCCCGATTGTTGGGGATGTCGCCAACCACTTCCGGCAACGCTGGCAGGAAGCCGCTGGGCAGACGCTCCCGGTGCCCGTCGCACCAGCACCTGCCGGAGCAGTCACCCTTCAGTTGCTGCGCACCGTCCCCGAACGCACCTACGACTTTTGTGCCCGCGGCGAGTTCACCATCCTCGAGGCCTATGAACGGGCACTGCGATCAGCGCAGCACCTCATCTATCTGGAAAATCAGTTCCTGTGGTCCACCGAGATCGCCCAGATTCTCATCGACAAACTGCGCAACCCGCCGACCGACGATTTCCGGATCCTGCTGCTGTTGCCCGCCAAGCCGAACAACGGCTCCGACACCACCCGCGGCCAGCTGGGCTGCCTCGTCGAGGCCGACCACGGGGCCGGCCGTCTGCTCGCCACGACCATCCACAGCCACCACGACGAGACCACTGACGCGCTGTACGTGCATGCCAAGGTCGCCGTGGTCGACGACCGCTGGCTCACCGTAGGATCGGCCAACCTCAACGAACACTCCCTGTTCAACGACACCGAGGTCAACATCGCGACCTGCGACCCGGTGCTGGCTCGCCAGACCCGGCTCGCGCTGTGGGCCGAACACCTGAACCGCACGGTCGAGGAGATCGATTACAGTCCGACCACCGTCATCGACCGCCTGTGGCGGTCGATCGCCGAAGAACAATTGCATAAACAAAGCTTTGGTCGGGCCCTGACCCATCGACTAATGGAACTGCCGGCCGTGTCCCGGCGGTCCGAGCGCCTCATCGGACCCATGCGCGGACTCCTCATCGACGGCTGAAGGAGCGGGCAGGCCACTCTGGTACATGCGAACGTGGCCTGTCCCGCGTATTCGAACGGCAGTAAACCGGTGAGCCAGTGGCAGTGAGCACACCCCACATCACCGCAGTGCAACCGCAGAGTACTGCACAAATTGCGTCCGGAATAGGAGGGCCCAGTTTGGGATTGGCAATGTCTGGTTAGCGCTTGGAGCCCTGTGCGCACAGCTGCTCGACGCGACGGTCGAAGCCAGCGGCTAGTCACGGCACGACCCGCTGCGAATCATGTTGCCAGTGAGTATCTTTCGATCAATATGTCATAGAGACGAATATCCCTATGGTGCAGGGACATTCGATTGCTCGTTTCTTGCCGTCGGGATGCGCAGCTCTTTCGTTTGTACCCCAGCCAGAGCCATTCCAGTGCACGTAGGCACCCTGATCGAACATCCGATTCCACGAAACCCTCACCAACATCATTGCGCCCGTTTGGCGTCCGGCCCGGACGCTGACGAATTACATCCAGCCACCGTCACGCACATAACCAGCAGGGGCTGGAGCTATTGTCAACGCCTGTGGGTCAGCGGGTTTCAGGCGATCTCCGATCCCGCGGTTTCCGGCTCGGCGTTTGATGTGTCGCGTGTGATGTCGATGGGACGTTCGCGCAGTTTGCCTTGCCATTCTGCCGGGTGTGGGCGGCCCGGTGTTGATGTCTACTTTCCGATGTTGCCGCAGACTATCGGCTGGAAATAGAGGGTGGGCTGCCCATTTTGTTCGATCTGGCTGGACGATCCGAGGTGGACGTTGAAGTACCAACCCGTCGCCGGTGGGGCCTGATCGACGTTCTGGATGACCGTGGTCGTCTCGGCAGCTCCGGTGGGCGAGGCCACCAGATCGTCGAGTGGGTACTTGACTGCCCCCTGAGAGTCGCACGACCCGAGGTGGATGTGTACCGCGTGGTCACTCCCAGCGACGAGGCCGCTCGCGGTGACGGCAACGGACAGCGCCTTCTTCGCGGGATCGTAGGTCAACGTCGCCGAACCCTGCGGGTGCTGGCCGGGCTGGGGTAGCGGCGCCATGGTCAGTGTCGTCGATGCGGAAGGGGTGATGTCCGCGCAGGAGATGGGCGTGTACCCGAGTGAACCTGGGCCGCCCAGTTGCGGGGCCGGAGCCAGATGCACGTTGAGGAACGTGCCGGCGGCCAAACCTGCGGCGGATGGCTGCGAGCTGGTGACGGTGGTGTCGATCGCCCCACCGTCGTTGGCGGTCACGTCGGGAAATGGGACCAGGACATCCCCCTGCGCAGCACAGCTGCCCTGGTGGATGTGCATCGCGTGACTGCTGCCCGGGGTGAAGCCGACCATCTGCAGCTTGGCGCTGACGTTCTTGGTCTGGGGGTCCCAGCTCAGCGCCACCGTGCCCGACGGCTGGTTGCTGAGAGCGACGGTGAGCTGGGAACCGGCCGTCCCAGAGCCGGTGGCCGAAGTCGTGGTCGACGATTGCGTCGAACTCGAGCCGCACGCGGCAACGCATGCGGCGACTAGGGCTGCTGCCGTCATGAATTGCAGGGACGTGAATTTAGGTGCGCTGGTATTCAAGATTCTGCTCCCCTTTTCCGGGCTGGCGTCGCAGCGCTGACGGCCGGCCCGGTGAGGGGGTCGCCGACGGTGTGGGGGTCTCCCGCATTCGGGTCGCCGATCAGCGGGTTGTCGCACATCGAGAGTGAAGCAATACCAGCTGAGAATCGTTGATCGCTTATTTAGACCTACCACGGTGCCACAGGCGGCCCTGACTCGAGGGGGTTATCAGCCTACATGCGGCCAACTGGTACTGGGTCCCGTGTCAACGGCAGCCGAGACCTGAACCTTCGTCAGACTCAACGAATCCAGCGCATCGTTGTCGTGGACGCAAAGCACCTCTGAACTGAGTGCGCCCGAAGGGATTCGAACCCCCAACCTTCTGATCCGTAGTCAGATGCTCTATCCGTTGAGCTACGGGCGCGTGCTATTCAGTTGTACGGCTGAAGTGAATCAGCCGTGGCGGAGGCGAGAGGATTTGAACCTCCGGTCCGCTTTAAGACGGACAACTCATTAGCAGTGAGTCCCATTCGGCCGCTCTGGCACGCCTCCTGACCGCTCCAAAGGGTACCGGACTCGCATCAGAACCCCAGAACCGCCGAGGGAGAAGCGTACACAGCCAGGTGAGTGGAAGGCAAAGCAGCATCCCCGCCACCCCTAGACTGTTCGGGTGACCGCCCGCCTGCGCCCCGAGCTGGCCGATCTGCCCGCCTACACGCCCGGCAAGACCGTGCCCGGCGCGATCAAGATCGCAAGTAACGAAACCGTCGACGGCCCCCTGCCCAGCGTGCGGGCCGCGATCGCGGCGGCGACCGACGGAATCAACCGCTACCCCGACAACGGCTACGTCGAGCTCAAGGAGCGTCTCGCCAAGCATCTGGACGGCGGCGCGTTCGCACCCGAGCACATCTCGGTGGGCAGCGGTTCCGTCAGCCTGTGCCAGCAGCTCATCCAGATCACCTCGTCCGTAGGTGACGAGGTGATGTTCGGTTGGCGCAGTTTCGAGATCTACCCGCTGCAGGTCCGCACCGCGGGCGCAACCCCTGTTCAGGTGGCGCTGACCGACTACACGTTCGACCTGGACGCGATGCTGGCCGCAATCACCGACCGCACCAGGTTGATCTTCATCTGCAATCCGAACAACCCGACGTCCACCGTCGTCGACCCCGATGCGCTGGCGCGCTTCGTGGCCGCAGTGCCGAGCGACGTCCTCATCGCCCTCGATGAGGCTTACGTCGAGTACATCCGCGACGGCATGCTGCCGGACAGCTTCGGCCTGGTCCGGGCGCATCGCAACGTCGTTGT
Source organism: Mycobacterium sp. (assembly GCA_025965555.1). GTDB lineage: Bacteria > Actinomycetota > Actinomycetes > Mycobacteriales > Mycobacteriaceae > Mycobacterium. Next base: position 2,460 of record JAOPWT010000627.1, on the reverse strand, counting down.
GCTGCGGACGTTCTCGAAGGCGTACGGCCTCGCCGGACTCCGCATCGGTTACGCGGTCGGTGACCCCGACGTCATCACCGCCCTCGGCAAGGTCTACGTGCCGTTCACCGCGACCAGCGTCTCGCAGGCGGCCGCCATCGCCTCCATCGACGCCGCGGACGAACTGCTCGCGCGCACCGACGCCGTGGTCGAGGAGCGCGCCAGAGTCACTGCGGCGCTTCGCGACGCCGGGTACACCGTGCCGCCGTCGCAGGCGAACTTCGTGTGGCTGCCACTGGCCGAACGCACCAACGAGTTCGTCAACAGCGCGGCGGACAACCGTCTGCTGGTGCGGCCCTACGGGCAGGACGGGGTGCGCGTCACCGTCGCCGCCCCGCACGAGAACGACGCCTTTCTCGAGTTCGCCACCCGCTGGATCACAGCCTGACCAAGGACTGAGGCACGATGACCTTCACGAGTACGGCACGGAAGACGTTCGCCGAGTTCACCGAACGCGCCGGGCAGATTCCCGACGACGAACTCGATGCGTTCTGGGACACCCTGCAGCCCGCGACGATCGACTTCATGATCGGTGAGTGGAAGGGCGGCGAGTTCGCGACCGGTCACCGTGCGAACGGCTTCATGGAGCGCCTCAACTGGTTCGGTAAGACGTTTCACTCCGCGTCCGACGCGAAGCCCCTGGTGTGCCTGGACGCCGACGGAAACAAGTTCTCCAACACCGAGGCCATGAAGGGTGAGGCAAGCCTGTGGCTCGAGGAGTTCCGCGGTGAGGTGACCGCGTCCATGGTTTACGACGGCGCGCCGGTACACGATCACTTCAAGAAGGTCGACGAGAACGCCGTGATGGGCATCATGAACGGCAAGGGCTCGCTGGACGTCAGTTCTGGCTCGCCACGCCACCTGTACTTCTACTTGGAACGGGTCTAAGGCCCTATCGTTGCTTCGATGAGGACCCGCGTTCTGGTCGCGGCGGCAACATTCGCCGTCGCAGGTGCCATCGCGGGGTGTGACCGCACCACGTCGGGGACGGTGGCGATGACCACCGAAGCCGGCTCGCCCACCAAGATCTCGACCTCGTCGCGACCGACTACGTCGTCACCCCGAACATCGACACCGAAGACCTCGTCCAGCGCGCCGCCGCCGGGAGACGCCCTCAGCGTCACCTGCGCGGAGTACGTCGACCTCGACCCAGCGGACAAGACCGCTGTCATCGAGGAGATCCTGAAGGACCAAGCCTCGGTGCTCAACCCGGGTGACGCGGAGATCGCAAAGACACTGGCGGACGCGGTGTGCACGTTCCTGCCAGAAAGCACCGTCAGCGAGATCCTCCTCGGCGAGACCCCACCGTAGGGCCGTTCCGCCGGCGGTCTCGGCTAGCCGTAGCCTTCCTGGCATGGGTGATGCATACGAATCCCTCACCGTCGACATCGACGCTCACGTCGCACAGGTCACGCTGGTGGGTCCCGGTAAGGGCAACGCAATGGGTCCGGCTTTCTGGGCCGAGCTTCCCGAGGTGTTCGCCTCCCTCGACGCCGATCCGGACGTCCGCGCGATAGTGCTCACCGGGTCGGGCCGCAACTTCAGCTACGGCCTTGACCTCGCCGCGATGGGTGGCACCCTGGCACCGGTACTCGCCGAAGGCGCAATGGCCAAGCCGCGCACCGAGTTCCACACCAAGTTGAAGGCCATGCAGGGCACGATCACCGCGGTCGCGGACTGCCGCACGCCGGTGATCGCCTCGGTACACGGCTGGTGCATCGGCGGCGGCGTCGACCTCATCTCGGCCGTCGACGTCCGCTATGCCAGTGCGGATGCCAAGTTCTCGGTGCGTGAGGTCAAGCTCGCGATGGTCGCCGACGTGGGCAGCCTGGCACGGCTACCGCTGATCCTGTCCGATGGCCACCTGCGGGAACTGGCGTTGACGGGCAAGGACATCGACGCCGCCCGAGCCGAGAAGATCGGTCTGGTCAACGAGGTCTACCCCGACGCCTTGGCCTCGCTGGGCGCCGCTCACGAGACCGCCAAGGAGATCGCCGCGAACCCGCCGCTGGTGGTGCGAGGCATCAAGGACGTGCTCGACGAGCAGCGCATCGCCCAGGTGACGTCGAGTCTGCGCTACGTCGCGGCGTGGAACTCGGCCTTCCTTCCGTCGCAGGATCTGAACGAGGGCATCACCGCGATGTTCGCCAAGCGGCCGCCGGAGTTCAAGGGCGAGTAACCCCGGCGCGCGCAAAGAGCGGTGGCGGAGGGATTTGAACCCCCGGTCGGTGTTAGCCGACTCTCGCTTTCAAGGCGAGTGCATTAGGCCGCTCTGCCACGCCACCGCGGACAAGCCTAAGCGGTCTAGACGCGGCCGACCCTCGCGGGCGTCTCGTCGGACTTGAGTGCCACGCCGATCCGGCGGCAGTTCTCTCCCATGGCGGCCGTCTGCGGGCGCGAGAGCCGACTCAGGAAGTGCGT
>JAOPWT010000593.1 GCA_025965555.1 Mycobacterium sp. | reverse complement strand
CGCAGCTTGATCGGCGTGTCGCACCTCGGCGCTGACACGCAGGATCGCATGGTGCGCAGTGGCCTGATCTCCTCCCAGATCATGGGCCTGGCGATGATGCGGTACGTGTGGCGGATCGAGCCGCTGGCCTCCATGACCGACGACGAACTCGTCGCGGCCATCGCCCCGAATCTGCAGCACTACATCGAGGGTGACCTCGGGTAGGACCAACCGCCACGTAGACTCGTCACCGCAGTTCAGGCGAGAAAGAGGTCCTATTCAATGAGCGGCCATTCCAAGTGGGCCACCACCAAGCATCAGAAGGCCGTCAAAGACGCGCGCCGCGGCAAGGAATTCGCCCGGTTGATCAAGAACATCGAAGTGGCGGCTCGGACCGGCGGCGGTGACCCGTCGGGCAACCCGACGTTGTACGACGCCATCCAGAAGGCCAAGAAGACATCGGTGCCCAACGACAACATCGAACGCGCGCGCAAGCGCGGCGGCGGTGAAGAGGCGGGCGGCGCCGACTGGCAGCCCATCACCTACGAGGGTTACGGACCGAACGGCATCGCCGTGCTGATCGAGTGCCTTACCGACAACCGCAACCGCGCTGCCAGCGAGGTTCGCATCGCGATGACGCGCAACGGCGGAAACATGGCGGACCCCGGCTCGGTGTCCTACCTGTTCACCCGCAAGGGTGTGGTCACGCTGGAGAAGAACGGCCTTTCCGAGGACGACGTGCTCACCGCCGTGCTCGAGGCCGGTGCCGAGGACGTCAACGACCTCGGCGACAGCTTCGAGGTCATCTCCGAGCCCACCGATCTTGTCGCCGTCCGTACGGCGCTGCAGGATGCGGGCATCGACTACGAGTCCGCCGAGGCTGCCTTCCAGCCGTCGATGTCGGTGCCCGTCGACGTCGACGGCGCGCGCAAGCTGCTCAAGCTGGTCGACGCGCTCGAAGACAGCGACGACGTGCAGGACGTCTGGACCAACGTCGAGATTTCCGACGAGGTTGCCGCTCAGCTCGACGAGGACTGACGCCTAACGCTTCAGCGCGGACACCGCGTCCGCGATGGGGGTGTCGCCCGAGATCAACTCGAATGTCACCCCGGCGGTCGCCGGTGCGTCGAGCAGTGCCACCAGCATCGCCGCCACGTCTGCGCGCGGAATGCTGCCGCGTCCGGTCGACTCGGCGACACGCACCCGACCCGTGGCTGCTTCGTCGGTGAGCAGTCCCGGGCGCACGATCGTGGAATTCAGTGCGTCCTTGGCGCGGACCGCATCGTCGGCCGCGGCCTTGGCCTGCAAATAGGCCGCGAAGACGGGGTCGTCCGCGTCGTTCGCCGATCGGCCATCGGCTCCCATGGCAGAAACCATCAGGTAGCGACTCACCCCGGCCACCTCGGCGGCATCGGCCAGCAGAATGGCGGCATCGCGATCGACCGTCGTCTTCCTGGCGATGCCGCTGCCAGGGCCTGCGCCCGCCGCGAAGACCACCGCGTCGGCGCCTTGGAGGAGCTCGGCCAACCGGTCGACCGAGGCGTGTTCCAAGTCGAGGACCAGGGCCTCGGCGCCTGCCCGCCGCAGATCATCACTCTGGTCCGGGTTTCGGATCAGGCCTGCGACCGAGTCGCCACGGTCGGCGAGCAGCTTCTCCAGGATCAGGGCGATCTTGCCGTGGCCGCCCGCGATGACGACGCGCATCACCGGCTCCCTTCGACCGCGAAGACCTGGGAGTCATCGGCGAATGCCTTGAATTCCAAGGCATTTCCCGCCGGATCGAGAAGGAACATCGTCCACTGTTCGCCGGTCTGGCCCGCGAAGCGGAGGTAGGGCCCGATGACGAACTCGATGCGACTGAGGCGGAGCCGTTCGGCGAGTCGGTGGAACTCGGCGACGGAGAGCAGTAGGCCGAAGTGCGGAACCGGCACATCGTGACCGTCGACCGGATTGTGCGCGCGTGCCGAGCTGCCAGGGGCCAGATGGGTGACGAGCTGATGGCCCTGGAGGTTCCAGTCGACCCAAGATTGCGTGCTACGGCCCTGGGGCAGACCCAGCACGGCGCCGTAGAACTGGCGTGCCGCGGCCAGGTCGTCGACGGGTATCGCCAGATGGAACCGCGGAATGGGGGAGTCGAGAACGGTCACCAGTCCAAGCTATCGCGTCGCGAGGAGCGGGCCGATCTCGCGAGCATCCGCGACGGTGGCGTGTCCCTACCCGTCGGCACCCCCGCAGACCACTAAGGTATCGAACAGCTGTTCGGGAGTCGGGAGCCTTCGTGGCGAAGGAGTCGTAGTGCGGGTGATGGGCGTCGACCCAGGGCTGACGCGATGCGGTCTATCGGTCATCGAGAGCGGTCGCGGCCGCCAGGTGATCGCGCTGGACGTCGACGTCGTCCGTACTCCCTCGGATCAGCCGCTGCACAAGCGGTTGCTGACCATCAGCGACACCGTCGAGCACTGGTTGGACACCCACCATCCGGACGTGCTGGCGATCGAGCGGGTGTTCGCCAACCAGAACGCGAACACTGCGATGGGCACCGCGCAGGCGGGCGGTGTCATCGCCCTCGCCGCCGCCAGGCGCGACATCGACGTGCACTTTCACACCCCCAGTGAGGTGAAGGCGGCCGTCACCGGCAACGGCCGGGCCGACAAGGCTCAGGTCACCGAGATGGTCACCAGAATCCTTGCGCTGCAGACCAAACCGACCCCGGCCGACGCCGCCGACGCGCTGGCGTTGGCCATCTGCCACTGCTGGCGGGCGCCGATGATCGCGCGGATGGCAGAGGCCGAGGCCATGGCCGCCGAGCAGCGCCGCAAGTACAGGGCCAAACTCAAGGCGGCGACGTGATCGCATCGGTCCGTGGCGAGGTTCTCGACATCGCCCTCGATCACGCCGTCATCGAAGCCGCCGGCGTCGGATACAAGGTCATGACGACGCCGACGACGCTGGCGACACTGCGGCGCGGAGCGGAGGCCCGACTCATCACCGCGATGATCGTCCGCGAGGACTCGATGACGCTGTACGGGTTCGCCGATGCGGAATCGCGTGACCTGTTCACCACGCTGCTGTCGGTGTCCGGCGTCGGTCCGAAGATCGGGCTGGCCACCCTCGCGGTGTACGACGCCCAGACTCTGCGGCAGGCACTGGCCGACGGTGACGTCACCGCGCTCACCCGCGTGCCTGGCATCGGTAAGCGTGGTGCCGAGCGCATGGTCCTCGAACTGCGTGACAAGATCGGGTCGGTGGTCTCGTCCGGGGGAGTCGGCGCTGTCGGCGGGCATGCGATTCGTGGACTGGTCGTGGAAGCCCTTGTCGGACTTGGTTTTGCGGTCAAGCAGGCCGAGGAGGCCACTGACAAGGTTCTCGCCGAGGACTCCGATGCGACGACGTCGAGTGCGCTGCGGGCCGCGCTGTCGATGCTGGGGAAGAAGTAAGGCGTGGGCCGTTTCGACGAGGACGAGCACGAAGACACCAGCGATCGCGAGGTGTCGGCAGCGCTGACGGTGGGCGAGGGTGACGTCGATGCCAGCCTGCGGCCACGCTCACTCAAGGAGTTCATCGGACAACCGCGGGTGCGCGAGCAGCTTCAGCTGGTGCTCGAGGGTGCCAAGAATCGGGGCGGCACACCGGACCACATCCTGCTGTCGGGGCCACCCGGCCTCGGCAAGACGTCGCTGGCCATGATCATCGCCGCCGAACTCGGGACGTCGCTTCGGCTCACCTCGGGGCCTGCTCTCGAGCGTGCCGGTGATCTGGCTGCCATGCTGTCCAACCTGGTCGAGCACGACGTGCTGTTCATCGACGAGATCCACCGCATCGCCAGACCTGCCGAGGAGATGCTGTACCTCGCCATGGAGGACTTCCGCGTAGACGTCGTCGTCGGGAAAGGTCCTGGGGCGACGTCGATTCCGCTGGAGGTCGCGCCCTTCACCCTGGTCGGGGCGACCACCCGGTCCGGCGCACTGACGGGTCCACTCCGCGACCGCTTCGGCTTCACCGCGCACATGGACTTCTACGAACCCGCGGAACTGGAACGCGTGCTGGCCCGCTCGGCGGGCATCCTCGGCATCGAGGTGGGAGCGGACGCCGCCGCCGAGATCGCCCGACGTTCGCGTGGCACACCACGCATCGCCAACCGGTTGCTACGCAGGGTTCGCGACTACGCCGAGGTACGGGCCGACGGCATCATCACCCGCGACATCGCGAAGTCCGCGCTGGCGGTCTACGACGTCGACGAACTCGGTCTCGACCGACTCGACCGTGCGGTGCTCTCGGCGCTGACCCGCAGTTTCGGCGGTGGTCCGGTGGGTGTTTCCACGCTCGCGGTGGCCGTCGGCGAAGAGGCCACGACCGTAGAAGAGGTGTGCGAGCCCTTCCTGGTGCGCGCCGGCATGATCGCCCGCACCCCACGTGGCCGGGTGGCCACCGCCCAGGCGTGGACACACCTCGGCATGACACCGCCCAGCGGCGTCGTCGGTCTCGGCCAACAGGGACTCTTCGAGTAGGACGGAAATCGTGAAATGATTACCGCCGGTTTGATATTCGCGGCCCTGGCCGCCGTCCTCCACGTCTACATCTGGATACTCGAATCGTTCCAGTGGACGTCCCCACGTACCAGGGCGACCTTCGGTACCACGCCCGAGGAGGCCGAGACCACCAGGCTGCTGGCGTTCAACCAGGGCTTCTACAACCTCTTCTTGGCCGTCGTGACGGCGGTGGGTATCGCGTTCACGATTTCGGGCGGCACTCGCGTCGGTGCGGCACTGCTCTTCGCCGGGGTCGGGTCGATGCTGGCCGCCGCGGCAGTGCTCTTGGCATCCGCTCCGGACAAGGCGCGTTCGGCAGTGGTCCAGGGCGCACTGCCGTTGGTGGCCGTCGTGTTGCTCGCCATCGGCTTCTCGACGTAGGTGTCGCTTTGGCGACCGACCACGTGGACCCGATCGCCACCCGACCGCTTGGCCTTGTACATCGCCCGGTCCGCCGACTCGACCAGGGTGTCGACGTGGGCCGGGATTTCGCGTGCGACCACCCTAAAGAGCGATGTGCTCGCCACGCCGATGCTGGCGGTGATCCGCGACGGGGCCTGAGCGATGTCGCGCCGTATCCGCTCGGCCAGTCCGATGGCGTCTCTGCGGTCGCCAGAGAGCGCGACGACGAACTCCTCGCCACCGATGCGAGCGACGACCGAATCACCGCGGCGAATGTGGCGCAGGATGTCGCCGACCGCGATCAGCGTCTGGTCACCCGCCGCGTGACCCGCGGTGTCGTTGATTCGCTTGAAGTCGTCCAGGTCCACCATCACGACCGAGAGGTGAGCCGTGCTGTCCCGACTCGACTCGGCCGCCAGCACGCGAACCGACCGTTGGAAGGCCCGCCGGTTGGGAAGATCCGTCAACGGGTCGATGTCCGACTTGAGCGCATCGAGACCCAACGTGTGGACCAGGACCTGCACGCAGAAGGGCACCGCGAGGAGGCTGACGGTCAGGATGAGCATCTTGCTCACCGCCAGCGCGAGGTCACCGGCGACGACGATCTCCGCGGCACACGCGAGTGCCGTGCCCATGGCCGTAGCCAGGGTGAATGCCAGATACCGACTGGTATGGAAGAACGCGACGTAACCGGCGAGGGCGGCAAAGGCAGTGCAGCCCTGCATTCCCATGCCCGGCCACGCATCGGCGAGACACGCCGTCGCAACCGAGAGACTGGCGACGACGACGAAGGCCGCCGATTGATCACGCGTCGGCCACCTCAGCGTCCACAACAGCGACATGACCCCGCAGAACACCGCGACCAGCACCGACAGTGCGACTGCCACCGGACCCTGTGGACCCCGTGGGCTGAGCAACATGATCATCGGCACCGCGCCCAGCGCGAGGACGATCAGGGCCATCATGTAGCGGGTGAACCGCTGGAGATTGCGGACGGCGAGGTACGCAGACAGCCACTGATAGTGATCGGGCTGTCGCCACCAACGGCGAATCCACTCCACTTTGCGCGTTTGCCCTTGCCGTTCGTGTGCCAATACCGCCAGAACATGGTCTGGGCTCGAGTGACGAAGCTCCCCCCGTCGGATCGTACAAGAACCTTAAAGAGTTTGCCCGAGGTCGGCGAACTTCCTCCTCCAGATTGCAGAGAGGTCGCGACGATCCCAGGTTGCACCCCGTTCCATCACGTCGAAGGTCCATGGATCCGCCAAGGTCATGAACAAATCTGGCGTTGCCACGGGTGCGACTGGCGACCGTCCAACGGCACCGAATGCAACGGCGACACCGGGCAGATGTCGAGCGGCGTCAGTCAGAGCTACCTTCGCTGCCGTCGCCAACCGGGCCCCGCCGATGACGCTTTCGTGGCCACTTTGCCCCCGGGGCCGTTAGGAGCGCCGTGAAGGTGGGTACTCAGCGCTCAACTTAGGAGGCCTTCATGAGTCAAGTCTTTTCGGATGAGCGCGCGGACGGTGGCAGGATGCGCATCCCGCGCAGCCGTGGTGCGGCAAGCGGGCTCCTGGTGATCCTGCTGGGTTTGTGGGGCGCCTTGGTCCCGTTCGTCGGACCGCTCTTCGACTTCGCTTACAACCCCGCCCAGGGGTCGGCGTGGAGTGCGGCTCGCGGGTGGCTGGAAGTGCTGCCCGGCGTCGTGGCGGTAGTCGGCGGTCTGCTTCTGGTGCGCTCGCAGAACAGGGCGACGGCGATGCTCGGCGGCTGGCTCAGCGTCGTGGCAGGCGCATGGTTCGTAATCGGTCGCGTCATGGCCACCACGTTGACCATCGGTGAGATCGGGCGACCCGTTGCGCAGACCGACACCAAGGCGGCGTGGTTGGAGCTGACGTACTTCTACGGACTGGGCGCGCTGATCGTGTTCCTCGGTGCGATGGCACTGGGCCGACTGTCGGTTCGCAGCGTGCGTGACGTCGGCTACGCCCAGCGCGTGGCGACGGCGCGACGCGACGGACGAGTGGAGACGGTCGCGGAGCCGACCGGCGTCGTGTCCGAACCCGTGACCGGGTCGACGCCCGCGCAACCGGTCGGGACCGGCACGGTGGTCGAAGACGATCGGCCGCGGCGTTCCTGGCGCGACCGTCTGCGCGGCCGTCGCGACAAGACCACGCTGGTCGGTCACTAGGGGCCGGCTCGACCGGTCGCTATCCCGTGTAGACCATCACGTGCTTGATGCGGGTGTAGTCCTCGAGGCCGTACATCGACAGATCCTTGCCGTGGCCCGATGACTTGAAACCGCCGTGCGGCATCTCCGCGACCAACGGGATGTGCGTGTTGATCCAGACACAGCCGAAGTCCAAGGCGTTCGACATTCGAATGGCCGTCGAGACGTCCTTCGTCCAGACCGACGATGCGAGGGCGAACTCGACTCCGTTCGCCTTCTCGAGCGCGTCGTCCTCCTCGGTGAAGGACTGCACCGTGATGACGGGACCGAAGACCTCGGTCTGGATCAACCGGTCGTCCTGCTTGAGGCCGCCGATGACGGTCGGCGCGACGTAGAAGCCCTTGTCGCCCTGGCGGTGTCCGCCAGCGGCCACGGTGGCGTGGTCGGGAACGTCGTCGAAGTAGCCGAGCACCCTGTCCATCTGGTTGACGTTGTTGACCGGGGGCACCCAGGCGTCCTCGTCGTCGGCGGCCTTGCCGAACGTCGTCTGGGCACCGTTGGCCTGCTCGGCCAGCGCGGCGGTCAACTCGTCGACGACCGATGCATGGGCGAGCACCCGGGTGGCCGCCGTGCAATCCTGCCCGGCGTTGAAGTAACCGGCCGTGGCGATGCCTTTGGCCGCAGCGGCGACGTCGGCATCGCCGAACACGATGACCGGAGCCTTACCGCCCAGTTCGAGGTGAGTGCGCTTGAGGTGCCCGCCCGCACTGACGGCGACCGCACGGCCCGCGGCCACCGATCCGGTGATCGACACCATCTCGGGCGTCGGATGTGCCACGACGGACGCGCCGGTCACCCGGTCGCCGGTGACGACGTTGAGCACCCCGGGCGGAAAGTGCTTGGCGGCCAACTCGGCCAGCATGACGGTGGTCACCGGTGTGGTGTCGCTGGGTTTGATGACGACGGCGTTGCCTGCCGCGACGGCGGGGCAGAACTTCCAGACCGCCATCATCATCGGGTAGTTCCACGGTGCCACCTGCCCGATCACGCCGACGGGCTCGCGACGGATCCAGGACGTGTGGTTCTCCATGTACTCGCCAGCCGACTTGCCCTCGAGAACCCTTGCGGCACCGGCGAAGAACCTGATCTGGTCGACCATCGGCGGAATCTCTTCAGCCTTGGTGACGTGGTTGGGCTTGCCGGTGTTGCGGCCTTCCGCGGCCACCAGCTCGTCGGCTGCCTTCTCCACCTCGTCGGCGAAGTCGAGCAGAGCCTTCTGTCGGACCGAGGGGGTGGTGCGCTTCCAGTCCTTGAATGCCTTCGCCGCCGCGGCGTACGCGTTGTCGACGTCCTGTTCGTTGGACACGGGGGCTGTGCCGTACCTCTCGCCCGTGGTGGGGTCCACCAACGGCATCGTCGCGCCGCTGACCGAGTCGACCAGTTCGCCGCCGATGAAGTTCTTGACGGTCGTCATCACACTGCTCCTGCTTCGAAGGTCAGAGATCCTTGAGGACCAAAGCGATCACGTCGAGGCCTTCTTCGAGCAGCTCGTCGCTGATGGTCAGCGGGGGCAGGAACCGCAAGACGTTGCCAAAGGTGCCGCAGGACAACACGATCACGCCCGCGGCGTGAGCACCTGCGCACAGCGCCCTGGTCAGGTCGGCGTCGGGCTCGATGGTCCCGGACTTGACCAACTCGACGGCGATCATGGCGCCCCGACCCCGGACGTCACCGATGCGGTCGTCATCGGCCTGCATCCGGCCTAGGCGTTCCTTCATGAACGTCTCGATCTCGCGAGCACGGGCCACCATGCCATCGGTCTCGATGGTCTCGATGGTCGCCAACGCCGCGGCGCAGGCGACCGGGTTTCCGCCGTACGTGCCGCCGAGGCCGCCGACGTGCGGGGCGTCCATGATCTCGGCGCGACCCGTCACGCCCGCCAGTGGCAGCCCGTCGGCAATACCCTTGGCAGTGACGATGAGGTCGGGCTCGATGCCGTCGTGCTCGCAGGCGAACATCGCACCGGTACGCGCGAATCCGGATTGCACCTCGTCGGCGATGAAGACCACGTCATTGTTCCGGCACCAGTCGAGTAGCGTCGGCAGGAAGCCCTCGGCGGGAACGATGAACCCACCCTCGCCCTGGATCGGTTCGATGATGACAGCCGCCAGGTTGCCGGCGCCGACCTGCTTGTCGATGACGCTCAGCGCCCGCTTCGCGGCCAGTTCTCCGTCGGTGGCGAGTTCCTTGCCGAACTCTGCGTCGCGGAACGGGTAGGACATGGGTGCGCGGTAGACCTCGGGGGCGAACGGTCCGAAGCCGTGCTTGTAGGGCATCGACTTGGCCGTCAGGGCCATCGTGAGGTTGGTACGGCCGTGGTAGGCGTGATCAAAGGCGACGACCGCCTGCTTGCCCGTGTAGGTACGGGCAATCTTGATGGCGTTCTCGACGGCCTCCGACCCCGAGTTGAACAAGGCGGACCGGGTCTCGCCTTGAACGGGGGTCAGTCGGTTGAGGTGCTCGCACACCGCGACGTACCCCTCGTAGGGGGTCACCATGAAGCAGGTGTGGGTGAACTCGGCGACCTGCGCGGCGACCGCGTCGACCACGCGGGGCGAGGCGTTGCCGATCGTCGTGACGGCGATGCCGGACCCGAGGTCGATCAGGCGGTTGCCGTCGACGTCTTCGACGATGCCGCCGCCGGCGCGTGCCGCATACACCTGCATGGTGTTGCCGACGCCGCGTGCGACCGCACCGGTCTTGCGTGCCATCAATGCGGATGACTCGGGGCCGGGAATCGCGGTGGCGAGGTGGCGGCTCTGTTCGATGGTGCTCACGTCATGACTCCTGCGAAGGGTGGCAGTGCCGGGGAAGAGGACGGCGATACGTCCCGTTTGAGCCTAGACGCCGCGGCGGACGACGCGAACGCAAACGTCGGTATGTGCGCCCTCGCGCGGCGGATCGCGAACCTGCACGGCGCAATTTCCTACGCTTTCGGTGGCGACCCTCGATCTGGACGGTGGCGGCGGCCCGTCGACGGTGACCGAACCGGCGATCAGGGACGCTAACGGCCCTGACTTAGAGGTGGGACTGGTCGGCTGCCGGCCTCGGTGATGGCACACTGGTTCCCAGACGAGGCCCCCGAGTGACCGCATCCGTCCCGGGGCGCCATGACCGATACATCAATACGAAAGTTAGAGCTGCCATGGATCTCGCCATCTTCGTACCACTGCTCGTCATCATGGGCGCGTTCATGTTCTTCGCCTCTCGCCGACAGAAGAAGGCCATGCAGGCGACGATCAACCTGCACGATTCCCTGGAAGTCGGCGACGAGATCATGACCACGGCGGGCCTCTTCGGCACCATCACCGACGTCGCCGACTCGAAAGTCGACGTTGAGCTGGCCCCAGGCGTCGTCGTCACCATGCTGAAGCTCGCCATCAAGGAAAAGACCGTCGTCGACGACGAAGACCTCGACGACGACGAATACGAGGACGACGACGATGACGCCATCGAAGAGTCGACCGCGCAGCAACTCGACCGGCCCACCGCCGGGACCGAGGTGAAGTCCGACCCAGACCGGCTCAGCAAAGACTGACGGCTGAGCACACAGCGCAACCCAGTACTCTTTGCGGGTTGACGTACTGATCTGAGGAGAACCAAGAACGTGGCATCGCCTTCGGCGCCCGTGCATCCCTACCGCTACCTGACTCTTTTTCTGGTTTTGCTCATCGGTGTATATCTGCTGGTGTTCCTGACCGGAGACAAGCAAGCCAAGCCCAAGCTCGGCATCGACCTGCAGGGTGGCACCCGGGTCACCCTCACCGCCCGCACGCCGGACGGCTCGCCTCCGACGCGTGAATCTCTGGCCCAGGCCCAGGAGATCATCAGCTCCCGCGTCGACGGGCTCGGTGTCTCCGGCTCCGAAGTCGTCGTCGACGGCGACAACCTCGTCATCACGGTGCCCGGCACCGACGGCAACGAGGCGCGCAACCTCGGCCAGACGGCGCGGCTCTACATCCGACCCGTGATTCACGTCATCCCGGCAGCGGGCCAGGCACCTCCCGGCGCGCCGCAAGGAGCTCCCGGTGCACCGCAAGGAGCTCCCGGTGCACCGCCGGGCATGCCCGGAATGCCTGGGATGCCGCCGGGCATGCCGCCGCTCATCGCGCCCGCGGAACCCGGCGCACCGATCGAGCCGCCCAACCCGGGCCAGCCGCCGCGTCCCGCGCCGCCCGCCGACGGAGCACCTGCCCCTGACGCACCGGCTCCGC
>JAOPWT010000563.1 GCA_025965555.1 Mycobacterium sp. | reverse complement strand
AGCAGGAAAAGGGCGCGATCGACGTGTTGTGGGCGAGCGCCGGGGTGGGCAAGCATGGCAGGCTCGGCGAGATCACCGAGGTGGACTTCCATGACGCCTTCTGGCTGAACGCGCGCGGCACGTTGTTCACGGTCCAGAAGGCGCTGCCGCTGTTCAACGATGGCGGCTCGATCTTCATGACCGGTTCGAACGCTTCGCTGCGGGGCTACCCCAATTGGAGTGTGTACGCGGGAAGCAAGGCCGTGCTGCCCGCCTACGCACGGGTGTGGGTGTCCGAGTTGAGGGACAGGAAGATCCGGGTGAACGTGCTGACCCCCGGCCAGGTCGCCTCGCCGATGTTGGCGGAGGTGATGGACGAGGAGATTAAGGCGCAGTTCGAGTCCGTGATCCCGCGGCGAGAGATGGGCCGCCCTGAGGAGATCGCGTCGGCCGCGTTGTTCCTCGCCTCGGACGACTCGAGCTATGTCAACGGCATGGAGCTGGTGGTCGACGGCGGCACCACAGTGATCTAGTGCGCGACAACGGCATGCACGCCGACAAAAACGTCGCGCCCCGGACCACGGCCACCAGCGCAGAAGAGGCGGCCCTCCGGTCTCCGGAAATCCGTATTGGTCGTCCGCTTATTCGGGTCATCGAACGGCCGCGCCCTTAGGGCGAGCAACCCCGGACCTGAAGCCGCGGATCAGTCGCCGAGTTCTTCTCACCTCAATGACCTGGCACGCCGACTCGAACGGGTGCGCGTACCGATCAGGTCTCACACACCACAAGCAACAAAGGACACAAGGAGTAACCATGACCACGTTCGCCCTGCACCGCGACGCCGTGGAATTCTTCGTCGACTGCATGCACGGCGGCGCAGACAAAGACGCTCTTTCCGGAATTCTCGCCGAGGACGTGGTGCTGTACGGCCCGCTCGGCGATGAACCAGTCACCGGCCGCGAGGCAGTTCTGGAAGCCATGCGGACGGTCGGCGCGGTGGCGGCCGACCTCACCTACAAGGAAGTCCTCAGCGGCGAGACGCACCACGCCGCGCACTTCCGGCTACAGATCGAAGACACCGTGGTCAACGGGATGGACTACATCCTGCTCGACGCGGACGGCAAGATCGCCGAGGTGACCATATGGTGGCGCCCGCTGCCGTCCGGCGTCCAGATGCAGGGGCACCTTGCTGGTCTCCTCGGCATGCAGCCCTGGAAACTTCTCACCGACCGACCAGAGAGGAGCGACGCAGAGTAGGGCAACCGCCCGGAAACCGGGCTGACCTGTGAACGAACTTGGTGCCCCTGGCATTGTGTTGTTTCAGGACATAGGAAGGGGTGTCGCAAGACATCGGAATAGGTTGAGCCGGTCAGCGTCAGTGGGTGTCGAAGGCTCGCTTGGTCATCACCGCCTTCATCGTCGAAGGACGTTCGCAGTCGTAGGTAGCGCGCGACTACGGCGTGTCTCAAAGCTGGATATCCCGCCTGGTCGCCCGTTACCGGGCAGAGGGTGAGATCGCGTTCGAACCACGCCCTGGACCAGCGCGCCACCCCCGCGACCGCCTACCAAGCCCGCCCCAAAGCAGCCCCAGGAACTCGCCTCGACACCCACGACCGCGTCCGCACCGACCGCATCGGCCAAGCCGGCTCCATCACCCTGCGTCTCAACGGCCGCCTGCACCACATCGGCATCGGCCGCATCCACGACCGAACCCGCGTCCTGATACTCGTCCAAGATCTCGACATCAGGATCATCAAACGCCGCCACCGGCGAACTCCTACGAGAACTCACCCTCGACCCCACCAGGGACTACCAACCCATCGGAGCACCCAGGCCCCACACGGAAAAAGCCGCCGACCTAAAGAAGGTCCGCGGCTATACCGATGTCCTGCGACATCACAACAGTGCCCCCGGCATGATTCGAACATGCGACACCGGCTTTAGGAGAGCCGTGCTCTATCCCCTGAGCTACGGGGGCGGACCGGATCGCAGCATACCTAAGTCACTGCCAACTCCGTGTTTCCGGAGGTCGTGCGGTGGCAATACACGCTCATGAGTACTTCCAAGAAGGCCAAGCACACCGTCGACCGCCTGGCCGGGCGGGTCAAGGAGAACTTCGGCGAGGCGACCGGCAACCACCGCCTGCGCAACGAGGGGAAGGTCGATCAGGTCAAGGCCCGCGTGAAGATGTCGGGTGAACGATTCAAGGATGCCCTGCGCGGACGCTAGTCCGGTCTACTTGAGAAGTGCGATCACCTTCGCGAACGCCTCGGCGTGTGGTTGCTGCACGATGATGTAGGTGACCCCGTAGGTGTCGCGGTAGCGGCGGATCTCGTCGGCGATGTCGCTCGTCGAACCGGACAGCACTCCGGGGGTCCGCAGCAACTGCTCGTCGGTCAGGTCGGGCAGGAACCGGCGCGTGATCGACAGGTCGGGGATGCCGGAGTCGTCGATCGGCATCGCAGTGATGGCGATGTTCAGCTCCAACTCATCGAAGCGCTCGGCAGCTGCGTTGCGCACGAATGCGATTCGTTCGGCGAGCGGATCGCCGCCGTCACTGCCCGGGTCGCCACCGGTGAGTCCGATGACGTGAGCCCTCTGCGCGGCGATCGTCAACAACCGGTTGCCGTTGCCCGCGATCAGAATTGGCACGTCGGCGGCGTGCTCACCCAGGTACTCGACGAGGTGCCCCAGGTAGTCGACCCGTTGGCGCGCGGTGGGGAAGGGGATCTCGGCGGCCTCGAATTCCTCCTTGACGTATCCGGCGCCGAGCCCGAGTTCGAGGCGTCCGCCCGTCAGATCGCGCATCGCGGTGACGTCGCGGGCGAGCAGAGCCGGCTTGTAGAACCCGGCGTTGAGGACGAACGTGCCGACGTGCAGGGTCTCGGTGGCGGCCGCCGCGGTCATCAGCGTGGGGAACGGCGCGGGCGCACCGAGATGGTCCGGCACGTGCAACACGTCATACCCCATGCCCTCCGCGCGGCGTGCCCAGTCCTGAACCGACGACTGTCGCTGAGCGGCGTGCAGACCGAATCCGAATCGAAAATCTCGTCCCATCACCCGAGCTTAGGCGGCGGTTCGAACTCGGAGGTTTGGCCCTGGATTGGGCCGGGCACTAGAAGTATCGAGCTGTGCGAACTACATCGCCCCAGCAAGAGGAGTGACACCCTGATCCGGCCCGTTGTGAACGATCCGATGGGCCGGATCAACACTCCTGACCATCCGACCTTTGGTGTCGAGGAGGAGTTCCTCCTCGTCGATCCGCGCACCGGGGAGCCCGTCCCGCTCAACACCGCAGTCGCCGAGCGCGCCGCTCTACGCGACGTGAAGCTCGAATTCGAGTTGACCAGCTGCCAAGTCGAGACGACGTCGGAGGTTGCGAGCAGCAGTGACGACCTACGTCGCGATCTGACCAGACTGCGCGGCGCTGCCGCGGACGCCGCGAACCAGGCAGGTGCACGGCTGCTCGCAGTGGCGTTGCCACCCACTCTGCCGCACCAGTTTCCCGTCACCGACAAGCCGCGCTATCGCAGGATCGGCAAGAGGTACGGCATGATCGCCCACGAACAGGGCATTTCCGGCTGCCACGTGCACGTCGAGGTGCCCAACCGCGAGCTGGCGATCCAGGTGAGCAACCGGCTGCGGCCCTGGCTGCCCGTGCTGCTGGCGCTGACCGCGAATTCGGCGGTGTATCGCAACGCCGACACCGGACACGCAAGCTGGCGCAGCGTGCTGTGGGCACGCTGGCCGAGCTCGGGTCCGCCGCCGCACTTCGACTCCGCCGAGGAGTACGACGCCGCGGTCAACATGATGCTGCAGACGGGTGTGATGCTCGACGACGGCATGGTCTATTGGGACGTCCGCCCGTCAGCCAACTTTCCCACCGTCGAGGTACGCGTCGCCGACGTGCCAGCCACCGTCGCCGAGACGGTGCTCTACGCCACGCTCGTCAGGGCGCTCGTCATGACCGTCCTCGACGAGGAGGATCGCGGCGAGCCGGTGCCGTCCGTGACGGCGCACGCACTCAAGGCGGCGTACTGGAAGGCCGCCCGCTACGGACTCGACGGCGAGTTGATCGACCTCACCGACGACCACGCCCTTCGGCCGGCCCCGGCGCTCCTTGACGCACTCGTCGACCGAGTGAAGCCGGCGCTGACCGACCTCGGCGACGACGACATGGTCGCGACGGAGCTCGCACGTGTGCTCGCCGACGGCAACGGTGCCGTCCGGCAGCGGCGGGCGTGGCAACGGCGCCACGACGTGTCCGACGTGGTCGACGAAGCGGCCTGCGCGACGGTGGAAGGCGTCTGAGTCAGATCAAGGGGAGCTGGGCGAAGACCGGCGTGGTGGGCAACCTCGAGCCGCCACTGGGCTCGACGGTGAACGCCAGCGTGGTGGAACCGTCCAGATTCGGCAGCACGGCGGTGGTCGACGGTGCCACCGCGGCGGCGTCCATGGTGCCCGCGGACTCCGGACCGTTCGCGCCGATCAGCCACATTTGATATACGGTTCCCGGCTTGGGTGGCTCGACGTTGTTCATCACCAGCACGCCCGCGTTGCGTTCCCGGGAGAACACCACCGTGGCGGTGCCACCGGTGGGAATGTCTCCCGAGACGGTCCGGACGTCGGGTGCGGCGAAGATTTGCTCGGTTGCCGTCGGCTTGGGCTCCGGCCGGACCGCGATTCCGACGCCGATGGCGCCAAGCCCGATGGCGACGGCGGCCGCAGCGGCGAACGTGATCGTGCGCCAGCGGGTCGACTGCGGACGCATTTCGATGACCTTGCCGCCGTCGATGGCGGCGAGCAGTCGATCCCGCAGATAACTCGGCGGCTCGAGTGCGGTCGATGCGGATACCTGTGCCATCGTCTCGCGCACCGCCCGGACCTCGTCGGCGAAGGCAGTGGCGACGGGCGCCGGTGCGCGCGAGAGCTGCCTGTCGAGGTCGTCGAGATCGGACTGCGTCATCGCATGCAGGGCATACGGCGTAGCAAGGTCCATCAGATCGTTGGCGTTTGGCTCGGTCATGAGACCCCCAGACACTTGCGCAAACCACGGATGCCGTCTCGCATCCGTGACTTTATGGTCGCAAGGTTTGCCGACAAACGCTCTGACACCTGGACGTAGGTCAGGCCTTCGTAATACGCAAGCTGGATGCATTCGCGCTGCGGATCGGTCAGCGAGTCCAGGCATTCGGTGACTTGGCGCTGCTCATCGAGCTGAATGACCGCCTCGGCAACCCGGTCCGCGGGTAGTTCGACGTTCGCGGCCCCGTAGCGGGACTCCCGCTGGCTACCTGATTGCTCGGAGCGCACCCGGTCGACGGCCCTGCGGTGCGCCAGTGTCATGAGCCATGCAAGAGGCGTTCCGGCGGACGCGTTGTAACCAGCCGCGTTACGCCATACCTGCAGGTAGACGTCCTGGGTGGTTTCCTCGCTGTAACCGGGGTCGCGGAGCACGCGCACCACCATGCCGAACACTCGAGCACGGGTGTGGTCATAGAACGTGGCAAACGCCTCGACGTCCTGTTGTGCCACCCGGCGCAGCAATGCGTCGAGATCGGCCGTCACGCCGCGAAGTGTACTGGCCAACGCGAGAGTAGTCACGATATTCGTGTTCTCGGCGGCCTAGGTACGAAAAATGATGTGCGAGCGCAGTATTCACGAAAACCGGGGCGGTCGGCCATGATTCGCTCCGTCAGCCGGGCGCCGGTGGCGTACACCAGGAAGTATGTCATCGCGACCGGCGACAGCACCGTGGTCACGGACAACGCATCCGCGATGCTGATGAGCCACAGCCCCCACCACACCGCCGAATCGCCAAAGTAGTTGGGGTGCCGCGTCCACGACCACAGCCCACGGTCCATGATCGTGCCCTTGTTGGCGGGGTCGGCCTTGAACTGGCGCAGTTGGCGGTCACCCACGGCCTCGAACAGCACCCCAACGGCCCACACCACCGCACCCGCGATCAACACCGGCACCAGTGCGCGCGGGGTCGGCCCTAGCGAGGCCGACAGTTGCAGCGGCAGCGAAATGAACCACGCCATGGCCGCCTGGATCAGGAAGATCTTGCGGATCACGTTGCCCGCCGAGTAGTCGCCGCCCAGCAGCTTGTCGTAGCGCGGGTCCTCACCCTTGCCTGCCGACTTGCCCACCATGTGCCACGCCAGCCGCAGCCCCCAGATCGCAACCAGCACCAGGAGCAGCAGCCGGCGGAAGAGGTCACCGTTGCCGACCGCTGCGGCGACCATGGCGACGACGACGAAGCTCGCTCCCCACGTGACGTCGACGACGTTGTACCGCCCGATGCGGCGGCCGATGAGGAACGTGGCGCCGTAGACCAGTATCAGGATCGCCAGCGACGCAGCGGAAACGACGACCAGGTTCATGGGATGTCCATGACCGGATTACCCGTCGACGCGAAGGTCCACTGGTAGACGTCGAGGTATCCGGACCGGAAGCCGGCCTCGGAGTACGCCAGGTACAACTCCCACATCCGCTGGAACACGTGGTCGAATCCCAACGCCGACACCGAGTCTCGGCGATCGTTGAAGCGCTTACGCCACAACCGCAGCGTCTCGGCGTAGTGCGGCCGCAGGGACAGCATGCCGACGGTGCGCAACCGCGTCTCACGCTCGGTGATCCCCACGACCGCTTCGACGGACGGGATCAGCCCACCGGGGAAGATGTACTTCTGAATCCACGTATAGGTGTTGCGAGACTTCAACATCCGATCGTGCGGCATGGTGATGGCCTGGATCGCGACGCGTCCGCCCGGTGACACCAAGCGGTCGAGGGTGTGGAAGTACGTGGGCCAGAACCGGTATCCCACCGCTTCGATCATCTCGACCGAGACGACGGCGTCGTAGCGACCCTCGACCTCGCGGTAGTCCTTGAGTTCGATCGTGACGTGAGCGGACAGGCCCGCGGCCGCGACGCGTTCCCGCGCCAAGCGCTGCTGCTCGGCCGACAGCGTGATCGAGTGGACCTCCGCACCACGGGAGGCCGCGCGAATGCACAATTCGCCCCAGCCGGTGCCGATCTCGAGGACGCGACTGCCTGGGCCCACGCGGGCCGAGTCGAGGAGTCGGTCGATCTTGCGGTGCTGCCCACCTTCGAGGTCGGACCACTCGGGCTGCGACCCCTCGAAGAGGGCGGCCGAGTAGGTCATGGTGTCGTCGAGGAACTCTGCGAACAGGTCATTCGACAGGTCGTAATGCTCGGCGATGTTGTCCCGCGCCTGCTTGAGGCTGTTGATCATGGTGCTCGGGTGCCGCACCACCGCAAGGGGCCGAAGCCATTGCAGGGCAGGGGGAACGAGGTCCGCGATCGAGTTGGCGAAGGCGGCGAGCAAGCCGGCGAGATCCTCGGAGCTCCACTCGCCTGCCATGTACGACTCGCCGAACCCGATGAGTCCCGAGCGGCCGACGCGGCGAAACAGAGCGGCGGGGTGGTGGATGTCCATCGTCGGAAGGGTGGGATCGGCTGCGCCGACGACCGTTCCGTCCGGATACCGCAGACGTAGCGGCAAGCGGGCCGCGGCACGCCTCAGGAACGACTCAGCCACCCGCGCAGCGGCCATGCTGACCGGGCTCCTCGGAACCCTGGCGACGGATGGCCAACGAACCGAATCGATTGCCGTGCTGATGTTTTCGGTGGTATCGATGGTCACAGTTGATCGACCCTTTCCCTCTCGACCACGGCGGGCTTCGGCACGACTGGGACCTTTCGCGCCCAGAGCGTGACACCCTGGATGCGAATCCACATCGCGCCCATCAACGGGGCCAGCGGTGCCACCATCTGGAGTCGCAGGATGTTCGCGATCGACGCCTTGCGCCGCGTGCCGTGCAGCGTCGCGACGAACGCGGGCTTGTTCTCACGGTGCAGCGAGATGGTCACGTCCAGCTCGGCATCGGGCAGGGGGGCCCGCACCAGGTAGTAGCCGTCGACCTCGTTGAACGGCGAGACGTAGAGCGCCTTCTTCACCGCGGCAGGCTGGTCGCCGGTCGGCGGCAGCAGGTACGCGTGGCGACCACCGTAGGTGTTGTGCACCTCGGCGATCACGTGGCGCAGCACACCCTCGGCGTCATGGCACCAGAACACGCTCAGCGGATTGAAGACGTAGCCGAGCACCCTGGCCTGCAGCAGGGCAGTGACGGTGCCACCGGGCAGCTCGATGCCCCGTTCGGCGAGGTATCCGTCGACGCGGGCACGCAACGTGTCGGCGCCGCCGCGGACGGATGGCGAAAGGTGGTCGGCGGCTTCGAATCTGGCGAAGGGCTGCAGCCAACCGGGCAGCTGCGGCAGGTTGTCGACGTCGATGTACCAGCTGTAGCCACGCTGTTCGAAGTAGTGGTGCACCGGAGCGCGACGCAGATGGGTGATCCGGGTCCGGTAAAGGGCGGTCAGCACGGTACTGCCTCCAGGCTCGTCGTGGCGGGCCATCGGGCTCCTAGTCGTTCGGCCGCCCGCAACCCGGACGCGGCGCCGTCCTCGTGGAAGCCCCAGCCGTGGTAGGCGCCCGCGAACGTCAGCCGGTCGTCATCGATCGTCGGCAGCAGTGCTTGAGCGGCAACGGATTCGGGGGTGTAGAGCGGATGCTCGTACGTCATCTCGGCGAGCACCGTCGCCGGGTCGACGCGGTCGCGGCCACCGAGGGTGACGAGGAATCGCTTGGGCCCCGAGAGCCCCATCAACCGGGTGATGTCATAGGTCACCAGAACGTTGTCGGTGTCGGGCGTCGCCAGGTAGTTCCAGGAGGCCCTGGCACGAGGCCGGCGCGGAAGCACCGACTCGTCGGTGTGCAACTGGGTGTGGTTGGTGGAGTAGTGGATGGCGCCGAGCACACTGCGTTGGGCGGCGGTCGGCTCGGCGAGGAGGCGCAGGGCCTGATCCGGATGGGTGGCGATGACTGCCGCGTCGAACCGTCGAGGCGCGGCATCGTCGACGCAGACCTGCACGCCATCGGCCACACGTCTTACCGATTGCACCGGCTTGCCCAGAGATATCTCGTGTAGTCGCTGTGCGATCGCTTGGACGTAGGTGGCCGATCCACCGACGACGGTCCGCCACGTCGGCGATCCGAAGACCGACAGCATGCCGTGGTGTTGGAGGAAGGCGAAGAGGTATCGGGCGGGATAGCGCATCGCGGCGCCCGGCGCGCAGGACCACACCGCGGCGACGAGCGGGGTCATGAAGTGTTCGATGAAGTACGGCGAGAAGCGGTGCCGTTCGACGAAGGACCCGAGCGTCTCGTTCGACGCGGCGCTGCCCTCGTCCGAGTCGAGCAACAGGGTTGCCTCGCGGTGGAATCGTTTGACCTCGGCGAGCATTCGGAGGTACCGGGGGCGTGCCAGGTTCGCGAGCGATGGGAAGAGTCCACCGATGCCGCGCGCGCCCGCGTACTCGAGGCCCGTCGCACCGACGCGGTCGTCGCGCACGGACATCGACATGTCGGTATCGTGCGTTTCGATCTCCAGCTCGGAGAACAGCCGGCACAACGTGGGATAGGTCCTGTCGTTGTGCACCAGGAAGGCGGTATCGACCGCGACCACCTCGCCGTCGCCGCGGTCGATGAGGTGGGTGTGCGCATGCCCGCCGAGTCGACCGTCTGCCTCGATCAGGGTCACCCGGTTGCGGGCCGACAGCACATGGGCCGCCACCAGCCCAGCAACGCCACTCCCGACGACTGCGATCGATCGTCCGTTGAGATCTTCACGTTCCACGATCTCTATTCGGAACCGGGGACGAGACGGATGGGTGTCGTTCGCTCGCGTTAGACACTGTCGCGTTAGACACTGCGGATGCCTTGACGCCGCGTAGTGTGCCAATCCGTGGCGATAACGCTGTTTCGCAACGGAAGCGTGTGGACGGGCGCGTCCGAACCGACGGTTGACGCACTCCTCGTCGACGGCGGCGTCATCGTGGCCGTGGGTGAGGCCGCTCACACGATGGCCTCCGAGCGTCCCGGGACCGTCGAGGTCGACCTCGAGGGCGGCTTCTTGATGCCGTCCTTCGGCGACGGGCACGCCCACCCACTGCTCGGTGGCCTGGAGTACGTCGGTCCTGCCGTGCGGCCGTGCTCATCGGTCGAGGAGATCGTCGAGGCGGTGCGCGTGTACGCCGATGCGCACCCCGACGAAGACTGGATCGTCGGCGCCTCCTACGACGGCAGCCTCGCGACCGGGGGCCTCTTCGACGCGCGCTGGCTGGACGAGGCCGTGTCCGACCGGCCGGTGGCGTTGCGGGCGTGGGACTACCACACGATGTGGGTCAATTCCGTTGCGCTGCAGCGGGCTGGCATCACAGCCGACACGCCGGACCCGGTGCTCGGCGAGATCCCGCACCGCGACGACGGTTCGGTGCTCGGCACCATGCGGGAGTGGGGTGCGGTGGATCTGATCGCCGCCGTCATGCCCGAGCGCGACGAAGACGTGCGGGTGGCTGCACTCGGGACTGCCGCGGACTACTACCTGGCCAGGGGAGTCACCTGGGTGCAGGACGCCTGGGTGGAGCCGGGCGACGTCGACACCTACGTCACGGCGGCTCGAAGCGACGCCCTGCGCATCCGTTTCAACCTCGCTCTGTATGCCGATCCGCGCCACTTCGACTCGCAGATCGCCGGTTTCACAGAGGCGCGCCGCCGGGTCGACGAGGTCGGCTCGCCGCTGCTGACCGCGCAGACGGTGAAGTTCTTCGCCGACGGCGTCGTCGAGAACGAGACCGGTGCGCTGCTGGCGCCGTACTGCACTGGCCTGCACGACCATTCCGGAGGGCAGGAGCGTAGCGACTCGGGAGAGATCGTAGGCATGAAGGTCTGGGAGGGCGACGGCCTGGCCCAGGCCGCCCGCCGCGTCGACGAACTCGGGTTTCAGATTCACATTCACGCCATTGGCGACGCCGCAGTGCGCCAGGCACTCGACGCCATCGAATACGCGATCGAGTCCAACGGGCCGCGCGACCGCCGCCCGGTCATCGCGCACGTGCAACTGGTCGATGACGCCGATCTCGAACGCTTCGCCAAGCTTGGCGTGATCCCGTGCATGCAGCCGCTGTGGGCCCAGATGGACGCGCTGATGACAGTGCTGACCATCCCGCGCCTTGGCGTCGAACGCGCCGACAAGCAGTACCGGATGCGCAGCCTTGACGAATCGGGCGCGCCGCTGGCGCTCGGCTCGGACTGGCCGGTGTCATCGGGAGCGCCGCTGGACGGCATCGCCATCGGCGTATCGCGTCGCACCCCGGAAGGTGATCCCGAGGGCGGCTGGACGCCCGAGGAGATCCTGACCATCGAGCGTGCGCTCGGCGCCTACACCGCGGGAGTCGCCGAACAGGCCTTCGCCGAGCGAACCTGGGGCCGCCTCGTCCCCGGCGCGAGCGCCGATCTGGTGTGGTTGGACCGCGATCCGCGCGAGACACCCGCACTGGAGTTGCCCGGTCTCGGCATTCGAGGCACGTACCTCCGAGGCGAACTCGGTCGACCGTTCGTTCCACAAGAGCAGTAGAAGACTAGGAAGGAAGAGCCATGTCATCGACAACGTCAGTCGAGACCGAGGGCCATCTCAAGCGCGCGCTCGGAGTACCCGCCCTCGTGCTGTTCGGCATGGTCTACATGGTGCCGCTCACGGTGTACACCACCTACGGCATCGTCACCCAGCTGACCGGCGGCCGGCTGACGGTCGCCTACCTGGTGACGCTCGCCGCGATGGTGTTCACCGCCAGGTCGTACGCGCGGATGTCGGCGGCCTTCCCCGTCGCCGGCTCGACCTACGCGTACACCCAGCGCACGTTCGGAGCGCCGGTCGGCTTCCTCGCCGGCTGGTCACTGCTCCTCGACTATCTGTTCTTGCCGATGCTGAACTACCTGGTCATCGGGATCTACCTGGAGGCGGCGATCCCTGCCGTGCCCGCCTGGGTGTTCGTCCTGGCCTCGATCGTCCTGGTGACCGTGCTGAACATCGTCGGCATCGTCTCGGTGGCACGGGCCAACTTCGTGCTGCTGGCGGTGCAGGCCATCTTCATCGTCGTCTTCGTGGTGATGTCCTTCATCACCATCAGCAAGTTGGGCAACGTCAACCTGATGGCGCCCTTCACCGGCGACGGCACGACGGGCGGAGCCAGCCCGATCTTCGCGGGCGCGGCGATCCTGTGTCTCTCCTTCCTCGGCTTCGACGCGGTGTCCACGTTGTCGGAGGAGGCGAAGGACCCCACCCGCAGCGTGCCGAAGGCGATCATGATCGCGACCGTGGCCTGCGGACTGATCTTCGTCGGACTGTCCTACGTCTCGCAGTTGGTGTTCCCGTCCAACCAGTTCGCCGACGTGGACTCGGGTTCACTCGACGTGATGACCGCGGCAGGCGGCCAGTTCCTCAACACCTTCTTCACCGCGGCCTATATCGCCGGCGCCTTCGGTTCGGCGTTGACCTCCCAGGCGTCGGTGGCCAGGATCCTCTACGCGATGGGGCGCGACGGCATCATGCCCCGCAAGGTATTCGGCCACGTGTCCGTGCGCTTCGCCACCCCGACGTTCGCCATCCTGGTGGTGTCGGTGATCTCCCTGGCGGCGATCTGGATCTCGCTCAACTTCCTGGCCTCCATCGTGAGCTTCGGTGCGCTGGTCGCGTTCTCCGCGGTGAACCTCACCGTCATCAAGCACTACTTCCTCGACGAGGGCGAGAAGAACGTCCTCAACAACCTGGTGCTGCCGCTGATCGGCTTCGTGCTCACGGCGTGGCTGTGGACCAGCCTGTCCTGGCTGACGCTGGAGGTCGGCATCATCTGGCTGGCACTGGGCTTCGTCTGGCTGCTCATCGTGACCCGTGGTTTCCAGCGGCCGACGCCGGTGCTGGCCATCGAGGAGTAGCCGGCGCACCGAGGTGCGATGGCTGCGGAATCCGTCGTGGCGAGCTAAATTGCACGTCATCGCGATGCTCGTGGGCCAGTATGCGACCCGCCTAGTTTGCTGCTGCGGTGATCGGCAACGGAATGAGTCGTCACCGCTCGCAGCGGGCTGTTAATTGACGTCGGAGTCGTACTTTTTCCCTGTTTGCGAATGTCATCCGCGGTGTGCGGATTCCGTTGTACCTTCCCCATACGTCGTGTAAACGGCGGCTCCTTCACCCGTTCTACGAGCTCAGGGGGTCACGATGACACCCATCGGAACATGCCGCCTCTATCGTCCAGATCCAGCGTCCATCGGGCTCGCCGAGCAGTGGGGCAAGGCGGGCGCAACGGCGGCTCTCACGTCGGCAGCGCTGGTCGTGTCGGTCCGCGGCGAGGTCGATGCAAGCAATGCCGGGCGGCTGGCCGACTACGTCGAGAGGCACGCCGCCGTCACCGGAGCAGTCGTCGTCGACACCAGTGCGGTCGACTTCTTCGGCGCCCCGGCCATGGGTGCTCTGCACCGCGTCGACCGCTGCTGTGCCGG
>JAOPWT010000529.1 GCA_025965555.1 Mycobacterium sp. | reverse complement strand
CTCGACGAACAGTTCGTCACCGACGTCGGCGGCGCATTCGCCAGGCTGGTCCGCGACGAGGGTGAGCCGGGCGCCGACCGAGTCGCGATCGGCTACGACATGCGGGCCAGCTCCCCGTCGCTGGCCGCGGCATTCGCTGAAGGCGTCGTCGCGCAAGGTCTCGACGTCACCAGGATCGGTCTGGCGTCGACCGATCAGTTGTACTTCGCGTCCGGGCTGCTCGACTGTCCCGGTGCGATGTTCACCGCAAGCCACAATCCCGCGGCGTACAACGGCATCAAACTGTGCCGCGCCGGAGCCAAGCCCGTCGGCAAGGACTCGGGGCTCATCACCATCAGCGAAGAGGTCATCAACGGCGTGCCGGGCTTCGACGGTGCCAAGGGCACCATCGAGGACCGTGACGTGCTCGGTGACTACGGAGACTTCCTGCGGTCCCTCGTCGACATCGCCGGTCTGCGTCCCCTCCGCGTCGCGGTCGACGCGGGCAACGGGATGGGCGGGCACACCACGCCGGCGGTACTCGGTCCGCTGTCGTCGATCACGCTGCTGCCGCTGTTCTTCGAACTCGACGGCTCGTTTCCCAACCACGAGGCCAATCCACTCGATCCCGCCAACCTCGTCGATCTGCAACGCCACGTGGTCGACACCCGTGCCGACATCGGACTGGCCTTCGACGGTGACGCCGACCGCTGCTTCGTCGTCGACGAACTCGGCCAACCGGTGTCGCCGTCCGCGGTGACCGCGTTGGTGGCCGGACGTGAACTCGGTCGCGAGATCGGCGCCACGGTGATCCACAATCTGATCACGTCGCGGGCGGTGCCCGAATTGATCGTCGAGCGCGGCGGCACGGCCCTCCGCTCACGGGTCGGGCACTCCTACATCAAGGCGCTGATGGCCGAGTCGGGCGCGATCTTCGGTGGAGAGCACTCGGCGCACTACTACTTCCGTGACTTCTGGGGTGCGGACTCCGGCATGCTGGCCGCGCTCCACGTGCTCGCGGCGCTCGGCGAGCAGGACCGGCCACTGTCGGAGATGATGGCCGACTATCAGCGGTACGAGGAGTCGGGGGAGATCAACTTCACCGTTGCCGACGCGCCCGCGTGTGTCGACGGGGTCCTGAAGTCCTTCGGCAGCCGCATCCACTCGATCGATCACCTCGACGGTGTCACCGTCGACCTCGGTGACGGCACCTGGTTCAACCTCCGCACGTCCAACACCGAACCGTTGCTGCGACTCAACGTCGAAGCCAGGAGTTCTGAGGGCGTCTCCGCGATCGTCGATGACGTCGCAGCCCAGATCGCGTCGCTCAGCGAGATCGCCACGTGAATGCCGCGCACGCGACCATCGACCTCGACGACGTCGAAGGTCTGCTCGCGGCCGACCGGGAGGGTCTGCTGCGCGCCGCGTCGATGGCGGGTGCGCAGATGCGGGCGACGGCCGCCGCGCTGGACGAGGGCGTCCTTGACCCCCTTCGCGGAGATCAGCCGCCGCGCACGGTGATCTGGGTGGCCAGTCGCGGCGCCGCCGAGGCGGCGGGTGCAATGCTGGCGGCCGCCCTCGGTGGCTCGACCGCGGCGCCGATCGTGGTGGCCTCGGAGGTGCCCCCGTGGATCGGAGCCCTCGACGTCATGGTCGTCGCAGGTGACGATCCCGCGGATCCGATACTGGTGTCGGC
Organism: Mycobacterium sp.; assembly: GCA_025965555.1. Taxonomy (GTDB): domain Bacteria; phylum Actinomycetota; class Actinomycetes; order Mycobacteriales; family Mycobacteriaceae; genus Mycobacterium. Next base: position 4,307 of record JAOPWT010000529.1, on the reverse strand, counting down.
CGCGGCGAGCGGGATACGCCGTGGCGCAAGGGTCGTCGTGGTTGCCCCCGACGGGGGACCCCTTCGCGAGGTTGCTGCGGGTAGGGCGGTGGTTCTGGCTCCGCGGCTGATGGTGTCCGACGAGTTCGCCCTCGGCCGTTACCTCGCGGCAGGCCTGGCCACGCTGCACGTGGTCCTGCCAGGGCTGAGCGTCGACCTCGCCGCGCTGGCCGACGCGCTCGACGCCGAGGCGCTGCGCAACAGTGCGGGCCGCGAATTGTTCACCAATCCCGCCAAGTCGCTTGCCGAGCGCATGTCCGGCCGCGACGTCGTCTTGGCAGGCGGCAACCCCGCCAGTGTGGCGCTTGCCAGGCACGTCGGCTCGATCCTGCTCCGAGTCGCCCAGCAGCCAGTGGCCACGGTGGGGCTGACGGACGTACTCGTTGCGCTCGGTCGCGGATTGGCCAGCAGCCCAACCGATTACGAGTCATCGATCTTTCACGACGAGGAGATCGACGGCCCGCTGCCCGCGCGGGTGCGGACCGTCGTGATCGCCACTGACGAGGAGCGGCCCGCGATCGTCGCGACCCTCAGTGGATATGACGACGTCGACGTGGTGAGCGCCGATGACGTGCCCGACGTCGTGACGCCACGGCCGAGCGGTCGTCCCGAGCAGCAATTGGCGATGTTGGCGGTGCGTCTCGAGATGACGGCGGCGTACCTCAGACTGGTTCGAGGGTAGACGAGTGGACGTATTACGCGGCGCGCTGCGGACCTACGCGTGGGGATCGCACACCGCCATTGCTGAATTCACTGGAAGACATAGTCCCACACCGCATCCCGAAGCCGAACTGTGGCTTGGCGCGCATCCTGGGGATCCGGCGTGGCTGGAGGGTGACGGTGCGGAGCGGTCGTTGCTCGACACCATCACCTCAGACCCGGAGGGGCAGTTGGGGGCAGCGACGCGCGAGCGTTTCGGCGACACCCTGCCCTTCCTCGCCAAGGTGCTCGCCGCGGACGAGCCCCTGTCACTGCAGGCGCATCCCAGCGCGACGCAGGCGATGGAGGGTTTCGCCAGGGAGGATCAACAGGGCATTCCCGTCTCGGCGCCCACCAGGAACTACCGTGACCGAAGCCACAAGCCGGAACTCATCGTCGCGCTCGGCACCTTCGAGGCGCTCGCAGGCTTTCGGCCGGTGGCCCGCAGCGTCGAGCTTCTGCGGGCGCTGACGGTCGCGGATCTGGACCCGTTCGTCAACCTGCTGACAGGCCAGGCGGACGCCGACGGGTTGCGCGCGCTGTTCACCACGTGGATCACGGCGCCGCAGGCCGCTCTCGACGTGCTGGTGCCCGCCGTGCTCGACGGCGCGGTCAACTACTTGCGCTCGGGTGCAACGGAGTTCGCGATCGAGGCCAAGACGACACTGCAACTGGGCGAGCTGTACCCCGGCGACGCGGGCGTACTGGCGTCGATGCTGCTGAACCGGATCACCCTCAAACCGGGGGAGGGCATCTACCTGCCCGCAGGCAACCTGCACGCGTATCTGCACGGAGTGGGCTTCGAGGTGATGGCCAACTCCGACAACGTGTTGCGCGGCGGTCTGACGCCCAAGCACGTCGACGTTCCCGAGCTTCTGCGTGTGCTCGACTTCACGCCCACCGACGAAGCCGCGTTGAAGCCGCGGACCGTCCGCGACGGCATCGAGCTCGTATACGACACGCCTGCAGCCGAGTTCGCCGTGTCGGTGCTGCACCTCGACGGTCGCGAACTGGGCCACCAGACCGATGCGCCCGCTCGACACGACGGTCCGCAGGTGCTGTTGTGCACCGAGGGCTCGGTTCAGGTGCACGCGAAGTCGAGCGTGCTGACGCTCGACCGGGGCGCGGCGGCGTGGGTGGCAGCCGACGACGGACCCATCCGACTCGTCGCCGACCAGCCGGCCTCGCTGTTTCGTGCCACGGTCGGCATCTGACGGGAAGGCTCGACCATGTCGGCGTCCGGTAGCAAGCGCGCCATCGTTGCGGCGCTCTTGGCGAATGCGGGCATCGCGGCGGCGAAGTTCATCGGGTTCCTGATAACCGGCAGCTCGTCGATGCTGGCGGAGGCGGTGCACTCCGTCGCCGACACGTCCAATCAGGGTCTGCTGCTGTGGGGCCAGCGGGAGGCGGGCAAGAAACCCGACGCGCTGCATCAGTTCGGGTATGGGCGCAGCCGCTACTTCTATTCGTTCGTGGTCGCACTGGTGTTGTTCACCCTCGGCGCGGCCTTCGCACTGTACGAGGGCTATGAAAAGGTCGTCCACCCGCACGAGCTGACGTCCCCGCTGGTGGCGATCGTCATCCTGGTGGTGGCAATCAGCTTGGAGTCCTACAGTTTCCGGACCGCGATGGTGGAGTCACGGCCGCTCAAGGGCCCTGGCGGGTGGTGGCGCTTCATCCGCACCTCGCGCAATCCCGAACTCCCCGTGGTGCTGCTGGAGGACACCGGGGCACTCATCGGGCTGGCGCTCGCGCTCGTCGGCGTCGGTCTGACGATGGCCACCGGCAATCCGGTCTGGGACGGCATCGGCACCCTGTGCATCGGCGCGCTCCTGGCGGTCATCGCCGTCATTCTGATGATCGAGATGCACAGCGCTCTCATCGGTGAGGGCGCGACGCCGCAGGAAGGCGAGGCGATCCGCACCGCGCTGGAGCGGACCGAGCACATCGACCGCGTGATCCACCTTCGCACGCAGTACATGGGCCCCGACGACCTACTGGTCGGTGCCAAGATCGCGTTGGCGCCAAGAACGCCGCTGGCCACGGTCGCGGCCACCATCGATGCCGCCGAGGTGGCGGTGCGTGCCGCGGTGCCCGCGGCGACGGTCATCTACTTGGAACCGGATCTCGATCGCGCGCTGATGCCTTAGACCGCTTGAACTTCTCGGCCAGCAGCAGGCCCATGTTGTGCCGCACGGTGCGGCCAAGCGTTCTGGCGTCCGGCACCATGTAGAGGCTGTCCAGCAGGCTGAACCGTCGCAGGAACCACTCGGCCAGATCGGCTTCGGTCTCGGCCGCCCCGAGGAACTGGTCGAACAGGTTGCCGACTCGCAGGTACCACCACGGCACGTCGTCGGCCTTCGCATTGTGCAATGCCAGGTCGCCGATCGCGTTCATGGTCCACACCGGCCAGGTGGTCTTCTTAGTCGCCAGCGACAGTCGGCCAGCGATGTCGGGGTCACCGGACCGGAGCACCGTCCGCAGGTTGCCCGCCTGGATCGACGTCATCGTCATGCCCTGGCCGTAGGTCGGGTTGAAGCTCACGACGGCGTCCCCGAACGGGATGATGCCCGTGGGGAAGCGCTCCATCCGGTCGTAGCGGCGCCATCTGCTCATTGGGTAGTTGTGAAACGCCATCTCGCCGAGCGGTTCCCCGGCGCGCACCGCGGCGCTGAGGTGCGGCGGCAACAACGCATCGGCCAGGTCGCAGATCTCGGCGAAGTTCTTCGGCGGTTCGACCTTGCCGGTGCCGAAGGTGGTCAGGCCCCAGTTGCCGTCCTCGTAGAAGAGCATGCCGAGGCCCACGGGTTGTTCGCGGGACGCCCCGGCGACGACGACCTTCTCCTTGATGATGCCATCGGGGATGCGGACCTGGTGTGTCGCGTACTTGATGCCGACGTCGACGGTGTCCTCCGTCGGGCGACCGTAACCCCACTGCTCGAGCCATACCGGCAGGCGGGTGCCGCGCCCGGTCGCGTCGACCACCAGATCGGCGGGAACCGCGGTCGACTCGTCACCGGCTTCGAGCAGCACGCCCGTCACGCGCTCCTCGGCGGCCTCGTACTGCGGCTCGGCCACACTGGTGCGCACCAACTCGACGTTCGCAATGGCCAACGCGCGCTTGCGGATCTGCCATTCGAGCTGTGGTCTGCTGGGAACGTAGGCCGTGAACTCCTTGCGCAGCGTCGTCTGGGTGCCGAGCACGTGCCCCGCGGCGCCGAAGTGGATGCAGTCCGGCCGATTCGCGAGCTTCGGGACGCCATCGGCAACCATGCCGTCGAGCAGTCCGGGGAAGAGGCTTTCGAACTCGTTTGCGCCACGCGCCATCAGCAGGTGGACGTGTCTGCCCTGTGGCACGGCGGCCCGGTTGGCCGGTTCGTCGGGCAGGTCGTCGCGCTCGAAGACCGTGACCTTGTCGTAGTGATCGGACAGCACCCGTGCGGCGCACATGCCCGCGATGCTCGCGCCGATGACGACAGCGTGTTTCCGCCCCATCACGGGACCGTACCCGGTGTGGCGCCGGGCACACGTGCCCTCAGGGGCCCTCAAAAATGACGAAAGCATGGCAT
>JAOPWT010000527.1 GCA_025965555.1 Mycobacterium sp. | reverse complement strand
TGGGTCTTGTACGGCGTCTTGTCCTTGGCGAACCGGACGTCGCGGAACGGGCGGAAGACCTTGGCCGCACCGAACTCCGGCTCCAGCGCCGTGACCAGTGCGGTGATGGGTGCCTTCACGCTCGCCTGATACACGTCCTTGTGCGCCTCCCAGAACGACTTGGTGTTGTCGATCTCCAGATCGTCGTAGAAGTCGAGGGCGGCCTCGGTGAAACCCGTGAACCCGAGTGGCTCCGTCATCCGGCGAGCGTATCGGTGTGTAGCGCGGCGCCGTCCCGGGTAGGCGTCCCGTAACCAACCGAGGACGGTAAGCAACCGAGAAGGAGCAAGTTCATGGCAGGATTCACTATTCCCGGAATTTCGGAGAAGGACAGCCGCGAGGTCGCGGGTCTGCTTCAGAAGCAGCTGAGTACGTACAACGACCTTCACCTGACCCTCAAGCACGTGCACTGGAACGTCGTCGGCCCGAACTTCATCGGCGTGCACGAGATGATCGACCCGCAGGTCGAACTGGTGCGTGGCTACGCCGACGAGGCCGCCGAACGCATCGCCGCCTTCGGGGTGTCACCGCAGGGCACTCCCGGCGCGATCCTCAAGGACCGGACGTGGGATGACTACTCGGTCGGCCGCGACACCGTGCTGGCGCACCTGGCGGCGCTGGACTTGGTGTACACCGGTGTCAACGAGGACACCCGCAAGGCCATCCACACTCTCGAAGACCTCGACCCCGTGTCGCAGGACATGCTCATCGGTCATGCTGCAGAGTTGGAGAAGTTCCAGTGGTTCGTCCGCGCGCACCTCGAGAGCGCAGGCGGCGAACTCTCCAATGAGGGCGCCTCCACCGAGAAGACGGCGGCACGATCGGCGAAGAAGAAGGCCCCGGTTAAGTAGCTAGCCGGAATCGGGCCCGCATCCCCTGGTGGAATGCGGGCCCGACTTACCGGTTGACTCGACTCAGTTCACCTCCTCCTCCAGTGCATCGTCGCGGACCGGACGGTCGGCGAGTTCTTCATTGCGGCCGAACAAGATTGGGTAAGCGGCACCTGCGATCGCGGCGCCGACGAGCGGGGTCAGCCAGAACAGCCAGAGTTGGGCGGGCGCGCCGTCACCGTTGAAGAACGCCACCGCGGTGGATCGGGCCGGGTTCACCGACGTGTTCGAGATCGGGATCGAGATGAGGTGGATGAGGGTGAGGGTGAGGCCAATCGCCAAGCCCGCAAACCCCTTTGGCGCCCGATCGTCGGTGGCGCCGAGGATGACCAGCAGGAACACCGCCGTCAGCACGATCTCCGTGACCAGGACCGCCACCAACGAGTAGCCGCCTGGCGAGTGATCCCCGTAGCCGTTGGCCGCCATGTTTCCCTCGGCGCTCCAACCGTGCTTGCCGGATGCGATCACGTAGATCATCACGCCTGCCACGATGCCGCCGATCACCTGCGTGATCCAGTAGGCGGGCAAGGCCTTCCACTCGACCCGCTTGGCAATGGCCGCGCCCAGTGTCACCGCCGGGTTGAAGTGACCTCCAGAGATGGTGCCGAAGGCGTACACACCCGTCAGGACGGTCAGGCCGAATGCCAGTGCGACGCCGAGGAATCCGATCCCGAGCGCCGTGCCGTCGGAGGGGAACTTCGCGGCGAATACCGCACTGCCGCAGCCGCCGAGCACCAGCCAGAAAGTTCCGAGGAAATCGGCTGCGAGTCGATGCAACATGGTTGGTGCGGTCATTGCGGTCCTCCCCGCCAGCACGTCGTTGAACTGCCCGTGTTCTGAGGGTCGCACGCGGTCAAACCCTTTCGGGACGGTCGTTGCCGAATCTTGTCCTGATCTTGACCGTAACCTGGCCGGGCGTTACTCGAATTCGTCCTTGACGATCTTCGCCTCGCCGCGTCGCTCCGCCTCGGCGCTCTCGCGGTTCAGACGCTGTGACCTGTAGATGGACACGCTGCTGCGCGTGATGAGCAGGTAGGCGATGCCGACCGTGATCATCGCTCCGGGCAGCACCGAGAAGGAACCCGTCATCTCGGCCACCATGATCATCACCGCCAGCGGTGCGTGCGCGACGCTGCCGAAGCAGGCCATCATCGCCACCACCACGAAAACGCCGGGGCCAGAAGGTATTCCGGGCAACCCGGCGAGATCGGCCAGGCGCCAGATCGCGGCGCCGACGAAGCCGCCGATGACCATTCCCGGCCCGAAGATTCCGCCAGAACCGCCGGTCCCGATGGACAGCGACGTGGCGACGATCTTGGCGAGCGGCAGGATCAGCACGATCCACAGCGGGATCGTCATCAGCGTGTCCGTCGCCGACGCCAGCTGCACCCAGCCGTACCCGCTGGAGAGGATCTGCGGAATCAGCAGGGCCAGCAGGCCGACGAGCAGGCCGCCGATGGCCGGCTTGATCACCTTGCCTCCCGGCAGGCGGCGGGTCAGCGCAACGGTGCCGTAGAACACCCTGGCGTAGAGGTAACCGACGCCGGCGGAGACGATTCCGATCAACAGGAACCACCCGAGCTGGGTGGGATCGAATTCGTAGTCGGGCGCGACGAAGCCGAACAGCGGGTCGTAACCGAGGACGGCGCCGTAGACGGCGTACGCGGTGCCGGAGGTGATGAAGCCGGGGACCAGTGAGCGGTAGTCGAAGTCCTCGCGGTAGACGATCGACGCCGCCAGCACGGCGCCTCCGAGTGGTGCGCCGAAGATGGCGCCGATGCCCGATCCGATGCCGAGCGACACCGCCACGCGGCCGTCCGTGTCGGACAGGTTCAGACGACGGGCGAGCAGCGAGCCGAAGCCTGCCGAGATCTGCGCCGTCGGACCTTCCCGGCCCGCCGAACCGCCGGAGCCGATCGTCAGTGCGCTGGACACCATCTTGACCAGCACTGCGCGGGCCCGGATCGACCGCGGGTCGGTGTGCACCGCCTCGATCGCGCTGTCGGTGCCGTGCCCCTCGGCCTCCGGCGCGAACTTCGCGACGATGAACGCCGACACCAACGCACCACCGAAGGTGATCAGGGGGATCGCCCAGGCCCTGTCGAAGCCCGTGGAACCGCGCTCGCCGCCCTCGGCCGCAGCAGTGGGTGGTCGATAGCCGCCGAGATCCCCGAGCAGATATTCACCCGCGTACTTCAATGCCAGGTAGAAGACCACTGCGCCGAGACCGGCGATCACGCCGATGGAGACGCCGAGGATCAGCCACTTGCGCAGATAACCGGAGTTCCTGACGAAGGCGCCCACCCAGCCGCCGGTGCCGCGAGCCTGGGCCATGGCACGCGATGCTAGCAGCGGTAAGCGGTCAACCGGGCGATGATGGCGACCTTGCCGTCGCTGCCGATGGCCTGCGCGTCGGCCACGCCGCTGCGTCGACCGACCCGCAATGCGGTTCCCACATAACGGGATTGGCCGCCCGCGAAGAACTGGCGCAGGAAGTTCACCCGAAGGGACGCGGTGGTCAGCCAATCGTCCGCGCGGCCGGTGTTGACGGCCGCCGAGGCGACCACTTCCAGGCCGCCGGAGGCGATCCCGCCGTGCACGACGTCGGTGCTGTTGTTCAGCGCAGGGTCCGATCCCTGCGGCAGCACGTGGGCGTCTCCGTCACGGCGGGGAGCCCCGGAGGCCATCATCGCCGCCAGCCCGATCTTCGGCACCATGTCGTCCGCCTCGGTCGGCCATTCGGCGAGCACACCGGGCGCCTGAATGAAGTAGGAACGCACGGTCCCGGTGCCGACGAGTTCGTCGCCGATGGTCAGGTCGCATTCCCCGAGTCCGGTGGTGGACTTGGGGCCCACGGGTCTAGCGGTTCCGACGACCGGGGTGTCGGGATGGGCGGCGATGGCGGCGGCGCACGTCGGAGCGAGTTCGAGGGCCAGTTCGCTGGACACCGTCCACTCGCCGTCACCCCTGCGGTAGTGGTTGACCAATCCGCCGACGTGGTCGACCAGGACGGCCAGTGGGCCGAGGCTCGGCGCCCCCGTGATGGGACTGACCAGCCCGTGCATCGGCATGTGGGCCACGCAGCGACCGTCGTCGCCCTCGTCGGTCTCGATGCCGAACCTGCCGATGGGGGTGTTCAGTGGGTGGCGCATCGCGCTTCAGCCTGAAGGCCGCGCCGGTAATGATATACCCCCACGGGGTATATCGAGACCCGATCGCGAGACGAAGATCTCGTGGTCGCCTTGGTCGGCGACGATGGGACCGACGCGCGAGCACCGGCCGCCGCGGCAGAACCCCTGGTGAACAGCGGGTTACCACCTGGTCGGCGTAACCTTGGCGGGTGCGCCGGCACCGATCGGGTTCGCGATCTCGACGCCGGTGGGTGCTTCCCCGATGTCGTCGTCGGCCGACGTCGCGGTGCAGACCGAGCGCCGTGTCTAAGAATCCGGTCAGGCTTTCGAGCAAATTATTGTTTCATCATCGCTGCACTAGGGAACGCATCATCGGTGAAAGTGGCAAACTGAATGAGTAGATCACGGGGAAAGGCTGAATTCTGTGAAGTCGGGCGGCGTGAGTGCCGAATTCGTCATTAGTCAACCGCAGCAACGGATTTCGTCGTCAGCGCGGGTTTGGCGGCGCCGTCCTCGGCGGCGCGTCCATGGCGCTTGGTTAGGTTTGACTAAGTTGGCATGTCAGGCGGGGTTTGTCATATCGTTTCACCACTCGTGGCGAGTGGGGCAGTCCCGTCGTTCAGTGCTGCACGCAGACATACCCATCGCCCGCCGGCAGCGGCCGTTGATGACGGCTGCCAGCATCAGGCTTCCGTGAAGGTGTGAAGGGGCAGGTGGGAATGGCGCCCAGCAACCAAGGGTTGACGCAGGGTCTTTACAACCCCGCCTATGAGCATGATTCCTGTGGTGTCGCGATGGTCGCGGACATGCACGGCCGTCGCAGCCGCGACATCGTCGACAAGGCCATCACTGCGCTGCTGAACATGGAGCACCGTGGTGCTCAGGGCGCCGAACCGAACACCGGTGACGGCGCCGGGATCCTGCTGCAGGTTCCCGACGACTTCCTTCGCGCCGTGGTCGACTTCGAATTGCCGGAGCCGGGCAGCTACGCCACGGGCATCGCATTCCTGCCGCAGTCGTCCCGCGACGCCGCGGCCGCCTGCGAGTCGGTGGAGAAGATCGTCGAGGCCGAAGGCCTGACGTCCCTCGGCTGGCGCGAGGTGCCGATCGACGACTCCTCCCTCGGTGCACTCGCCCGCGATGCGATGCCGACCTTCCGTCAGTTGTTCATCGGCGGAGCCTCGGGGATGGACCTGGAGCGTCGCGCGTACGTGGTGCGCAAGCGTGCCGAGCACGAGCTGGGCACAAAGGGGCCTGGCCAGGACGGGCCCGGCCGCGAAACCGTTTATTTCCCAAGCCTTTCCGGTCAGACCTTCGTCTACAAGGGCATGCTGACCACACCGCAGCTCAAGGCGTTCTACCTCGACCTGCAGGATGAGCGACTGACCAGTGCGCTGGGCATCGTGCACTCGCGCTTCTCGACCAACACGTTCCCCTCCTGGCCGCTGGCGCACCCGTTCCGGCGCGTCGCCCACAACGGCGAGATCAACACCGTCACGGGCAACGAGAACTGGATGCGGGCGCGCGAGGCGCTCATCCGCAGCGACGTCTTCGGCTCGTATGACGACGTCGACAAGATCTTCCCGGTGTGCACCCCCGGTGCCTCCGACACCGCACGCTTCGACGAGGTCCTCGAGTTGCTGCACCTCGGTGGCCGCAGCCTGCCCCACGCCGTGCTCATGATGATCCCCGAGGCATGGGAGCGGCACGAGTCCATGGACCCCGCCCGGCGGGCGTTCTACGAGTACCACTCCTCGCTGATGGAGCCCTGGGACGGCCCGGCGTCGGTGTGCTTCACCGACGGCACCGTGATCGGGGCGGTGCTCGACCGCAACGGTCTCCGGCCGTCGCGCGTCTGGGTCACCGAGGACGGTCTCGTCGTGATGGCGTCCGAAGCCGGCGTGCTGAACCTCGACCCGTCGACGGTGGTGCGCAAGATGCGCCTGCAGCCGGGCCGCATGTTCCTGGTGGACACCGCGCAGGGCCGCATCGTGTCCGACGAGGAAGTCAAGGCTGAACTGGCCGCCGCGCAGCCGTATCAGGACTGGCTGGAGGCGGGCGTGTTCCACCTCGGCGATCTGCCGCCCGGCGACTACGTGCGGATGCCGCACCACCGCGTCGTGCTGCGGCAGCAGGCCTTCGGTTTCACGTACGAGGAGCTCAACCTGTTGGTGGCGCCCATGGCGCGCACCGGCGCCGAAGCCCTCGGCTCGATGGGGACCGATACCCCGGTCGCCGTGCTGTCGGCGCGGCCGCGGATGCTCTACGACTACTTCCAGCAGCTGTTCGCCCAGGTGACCAATCCGCCGCTGGACGCCATCCGCGAAGAGGTGGTCACCAGCCTGCAGGGCACCGTGGGTCCGGAGGGCGACCTGCTCAACCCGAACGCGGACTCCTGTCGCCAGATCGTGCTGTCGAACCCGATCCTGCGCAACGCCGAACTGTCGAAGCTGATCTGCGTCGACCCCGACCACGAGATCCGCGGCCACAAGCACGGCCTGCGCGCCGCGGTCATCCGCTGCCTCTACCCGGTGGCCAGGGGCGGCCAGGGGCTGAAGGAGGCGCTCGACGACGTGCGCGCCAAGGTCTCGGCGGCCATCCGCGACGGCGCGCGCATCATCGTGCTGTCCGACCGGGAGTCGAACGAATCGCTCGCGCCGATCCCGTCGCTGCTGAGCGTGTCCGCCGTGCACCACCACCTGGTGCGCGACCGCACGCGTACCCAGGTCGGCCTCGTCGTCGAAGCCGGGGACGCCCGCGAGGTGCACCACATGGCCGCGCTGGTCGGCTTCGGCGCCGCCGCCATCAACCCCTACATGGCCTTCGAGTCCATCGAGGACATGGTGGATCGTGGCGTCATCACCGACATCACCAGTGACCAGGCCAAGGCCAACTACGTCAAGGCCGCGGGCAAGGGCGTGCTGAAGGTGATGTCCAAGATGGGCATCTCCACCCTGGCGTCCTACACGGGTGCCCAGCTGTTCCAGGCCATCGGCATCAGCCAGCAGGTGCTCGACGACTACTTCAGCGGACTGCACTGCCCGGTCGGCGGCATCGACCTCGACGACATCGCCGACGACGTCGCGGCCCGCCACGCGCTGGCCTACCTGGACCGCCCCGACGAGCGCGCGCACCGCGAGCTCGAGGTCGGTGGCGAATACCAGTGGCGCCGCGAGGGCGAGTACCACCTGTTCAATCCCGACACCGTGTTCAAGCTGCAGCACGCCACGCGCACCGGCCAGTACTCGATCTTCAAGGAGTACTCCAAACTGGTCGACGACCAGAGCGAGCGGTTCGCCTCGCTGCGTGGCCTGCTCAAGTTCCGCACTGGTGATGAGGCCTTGCGCCCACCTGTTCCCCTCGACGAGGTCGAGCCCGCTTCCGAGATCGTGAAGCGATTCTCCACCGGCGCAATGAGTTACGGCTCGATCTCCGCGGAGGCGCACGAGACTCTGGCCATCGCGATGAACCGTCTCGGCGGCCGGTCGAACTCGGGTGAGGGCGGCGAATCGGTCAACCGGTTCGACCGCGACGCGAACGGCGATTGGCGCCGTAGTGCCATCAAGCAGGTGGCGTCGGGCCGCTTCGGCGTGACCAGCCACTACCTGACCAACTGCACCGACATCCAGATCAAGATGGCTCAAGGTGCGAAACCCGGTGAGGGCGGCCAGCTTCCCGGTCACAAGGTGTATCCATGGGTCGCCGAGGTGCGGCACTCGACGCCTGGGGTCGGGCTGATCTCACCGCCGCCCCACCACGACATCTACTCGATCGAGGATCTGGCGCAGCTGATCCACGACCTGAAGAACGCCAATCCCAGCGCGCGCGTGCACGTCAAACTGGTGTCCGAGAACGGCGTCGGCACGGTCGCGGCGGGTGTGTCGAAGGCGCACGCCGACGTGGTGCTGATCTCCGGCCACGACGGTGGCACCGGAGCCACCCCGCTGACGTCGCAGAAGCACGCGGGCGCCCCGTGGGAACTGGGCCTGGCCGAGACGCAACAGACGTTGCTGCTCAACGGACTTCGCGACCGGATCGTCGTGCAGGTGGACGGTCAGCTCAAGACGGGACGCGACGTCGTCGTCGCCGCCCTGCTCGGTGGCGAGGAGTTCGGCTTCGCCACCGCCCCGCTGGTCGTGGCTGGCTGCATCATGATGCGGGTGTGCCACCTCGACACCTGCCCGGTCGGCGTGGCCACCCAGAACCCGCTGCTGCGCGAACGCTTCAACGGCAAGCCCGAGTTCGTCGAGAACTTCTTCCTGTTCATCGCGGAGGAGGTGCGCGAGCTCATGGCGCAGTTGGGGTTCCGTACGGTCAACGAGATGGTCGGACAGGTCGGAGCGCTCGACACCCAGCAGGCCGCCGCGCACTGGAAGGCCCACAAGCTGGACCTGTCTCCGGTGTTGCACGAGCCCGACTCGGCGTTCATGAACCAGGACCTGTACTGCAGTTCGCGCCAGGACCACGGGCTGGACAAGGCGCTCGATCAGCAGCTGATCGCACAGAGCCGCGAGGCCATCGACAACAAGACCCCGGTGCGCTTCTCCACCACGATTGCCAACGTCAACCGCACGGTCGGCACCATGCTCGGTCACGAGCTGACCAAGGTCCATGGCGGGCAAGGGCTTCCGGACGGAACCATCGACATCACGTTCGACGGATCGGCGGGCAACAGCTTCGGGGCCTTCCTGCCCAAGGGCATCACGCTGCGGGTGTACGGCGACGCCAATGACTACGTTGGTAAGGGGTTGTCCGGCGGACGGATCGTGGTGCGGCCGTCCGAGGACGCGCCGAGCGACTTCGTGGCGGAGGACAACATCATCGCGGGCAACGTGATCCTGTTCGGTGCGACCAGCGGCCAGACGTTCCTGCGCGGCCAGGTCGGCGAGCGGTTCGCGGTGCGCAACTCCGGCGCCCATGCGGTCGTCGAGGGCGTCGGTGACCACGGCTGTGAGTACATGACCGGTGGCAAGGTGGCGATCCTCGGACCCACCGGACGCAACTTCGCCGCAGGCATGTCCGGCGGGATCGCCTACGTCTACGATCTGCACGGCACGCTGTCCGACAACCTCAACGCCGAAATGGTGGAGCTCGAGCGGCTGGACGACGATGACGTCGAGTGGTTGCAGGGGATGCTCGTCGCGCACGTCGACGGCACCGATTCGGCTGTCGGCCAACGCATTCTGTCCGATTGGGAGTCTCAACTGAAGCACTTCGTGAAGGTGATGCCGCGCGACTACCGGTCGGTTCTGGCCGCCATCGCCGAAGCCGAACGCAACGGTGAAGACGTCGACACCGCGATCATGGCGGCGGCCCGTGGCTGATCCACGCGGGTTCCTCAAGCACACTCACCGCGAGACCCCGACACGTCGGCCCGTCCCGCTGCGTCTGCGCGACTGGAAATAGGT
>JAOPWT010000414.1 GCA_025965555.1 Mycobacterium sp. | reverse complement strand
GGAGGAACGGCCAGCGCCGACGCCCGCTGCCCCGGTGCCTGCTCCCGAACCGGCCCCCCCGCCTGCCGCGCCCGCCGCACCGCCGCCGCCAGCGGCTCCCGCGACTCCCTCTGCACCCGCCGCAACGGGCCAGCCCGATGCCGCCGTCGTGCGCACCATGTGGTCGACGATCAGGGAGAAGGTGCGCGAGCGCAGACGCCCCACCGACGTCATGCTCGACGGCGCCATCGTGCTGGCCGTCGAGGGTGACACCCTCGTCCTCAGCCACGTATCGCCGCCGCTGGCGAGTCGGCTCAACGAGGCGCGCAACGTGGAGATCATCCGGGACTCGTTGAAGGACGCCCTCGGCGTGAACTGGAACATCCGGTGCGAAGCCGGGTCGCCCACCGCCGCCGCGCCCGCCGCCCGTCCTGCACAGGTGGCGGTGGCCGAGCCGCCACCGCGTGAGGAGGACGACGAGGAGAGCATGCTGGCCCAGGCCGTCCACGAGGAGGCTGGGCCACGTCGCGACCCCGAGGAGGTCGCACTGGAACTACTGCAGAGCGAGCTGGGTGCGCGGAAGATCGACGGCGGCTAGGCCGTCCACCACGGGCGCAGCGGCAGATCGCCGTCGCCTCCGTTGTTGTCCAGCTTGACTGCCAGAACCTGGTGCAGCTGAACCACATTCGTCTCGAAACCGAGTCGGGACCCGGCCATGTACAGGCCCCACACCTTGGCGGTGGGCAGGCCGACCTCGGCGACGGCCTCGTCCCAGTGCTCGACGAGGTTGGCGCACCAGTCGCGCAGCGTCATGGCGTAGTGCTGGCGCAGGTTCTCCTCGTGCACCACCTCCAGGCCGACGTCCTGAGCCTCGGTGATGATGCGACCCGACCCGGTGAGCTCACCGTCGGGAAAGACGTAGCGGTCGATGAAACCACCGGCCGCGGCCCCGGCACGGTTGTCCGGTCGCGTGATGCAGTGGTTGAGAAGCAGTGCGCCCGTGCGCATCTTGGACTTGAGGAACCGGAAGTACGACGGGTAGTTCTGCACGCCGATGTGCTCGGTGAGCCCGATCGAGGACACCGCGTCGAAACCGGACTCGCGTACGTCGCGGTAGTCGCCGTGGCGCACCTCCGCCAGATGGGACAGGCCCTCCTCGGCGATGGCGTTCTGCGCCCACGACGCCTGTTCCTTCGACAGTGTGACGCCGATGGCCTTCACGCCGTGGCGTGCCGCGTAGCGGACCATGCTGCCCCAGCCGCAGCCGACGTCGAGGAGACGGTCGCCCGGCTGTAGCCGCAGCTTCTCGAACACCAGCCGGTACTTGTTGTCCTGCGCCTCTTCCAGGCTCGCGTCGGCATCGGGATAGCAGGCGCAGGTGTAGGTCATCGACGTGCCGAGGACCCACTCGTAGAACGTATTCGACACGTCGTAGTGGTGATGGATGGCATCAGCGTCGCGAGACTTGCTGTGTCGCAAACCTTCCGCGATGCGACGCCAGCGCGGCAGCGCTTCCTGCGGTGGCGGCGAGATGGGACGGAGGTGCTCGAAGCCGATCGACCGGACGATGTTGGCCAGCACGCGGGCCGACGGACGCTTGAAGTTCAACTTGTCGGCCATGGCGCGGAGCAGATCGTAGGGATCGCCCGGGTGCACGCCGTGCATCTCCACATCACCCGACACGTACGCGCGGGCGAGGCCCAATTCGCCTGGTGCCGTGGCGATGTAAGTGGTACCGCGGGGGGTGCGCAGGTCCAGCCCGATCTCGGCGTCCTCGGGTCCCGCCGAGCTGCCGTCGTAGGCGGTGAACTTCAGCGGGAGGTCGTCGCCGGCGGCGAGCAACTCGAGGATCTCGGCGAGTGTGAGCCTGCCGGTTGCCGCCTGGGTCGATTCTTCCTTGTAGGTCGTCATCTTCTTTGCACCGCCTTCGCATACAGATCCAGCAGACGTGAGTCCGGGTCGTAGGTCTTCTTGACCGTCTTGTACGTTTCGCCGCCGTAGAGCTCGTTGAACTCGTCGGGGGAGTAGTAGGCGTCGGAGTAGAGCGACTTGTGGCCGTCGAGCTCGCTGACCTTCTCCTCGATCAAACGGTTCGTCTCACCCTCTTCTGCGCCGGCAGGCACCGATGACCAGAAGCCTATGTTGACGTACGTGCGATGCCCGGCAATTGGGTAGAGCGGCCAGCCCGCGTCGTCGCGCAGGCGCAGTGGGCACAGCCAGATGGGTTCGATCGGCACGTTTTCGAGGAACCAGTCGACGAACTCGGCAGTGCGTCCGATCGGTACCTCGACGTCCTGGACGACACGCTCCAGCGGCGGTCGGCCGTTGCGCTTCTCGATGCGGTCGGCGATGTTGAACCGCCGGTCATAGCCGATGAGCTTCCAGTAGAAGCTGCTACGCCGGTAGCGCCGTGGCCAGAGTCGTCGGATCGTCGGGTTCTGCGCGCCGAACGCCCGCGAGCACCAGAACCAGTCGGTGTCCCAGCGCCACAGGTAGTCGTGGAGGGTCAGCCGGTCGTGCTTCTCGCCTGCGCGATGTTGGATGGACCGGTAGTAGACGTCCCGGCCCGTGTAGTCGCTGACCGGTCCCGGCGTCGAGGTCTGCACGCCGAGGCAGAGGTACGACTCGTCGGCGCTGAACACCACGCCGTCGAGGTAGTGGACCGGTGATCCGTCGATGCCGCCCGTCTCGACGATCCGGTCCATGGTGTCGACGAGGTCGGTCAGCGACGTGAACCGGAGGTGCCGCAGGGCGACGAAGGGCTTGACCGGTTCCAGCTCGATCTTCAGCCGCACCGAATAGCCCAGCGTCCCATAGGAGTTCGGGAAGGCGTGAAAAAGATCTGAGCGCACGTCTGGACTCGCCGTCACCACCTCGCCGGAACCGGTGAGGATGTCCATCTCCAGCAACGACTCGTGGGGCAGGCCGTTGCGGAACGACGCCGACTCGATGCCGAGCCCCGTCACCGCGCCACCCAGCGTGATGGTCTTCAACTGCGGAACCACCAGCGGCGACAAGCCGTAGGGCAGCGTCGCGGCGACCAGGTCCTCGTAGGTGCACATGCCCGCGACGTCGGCGGTGCGCGCATCGGGATCGACTGCGATCACACCCGTCAGTCCCGAGACGTCAAGCCCCTTGGCCGTGGCCTTTTCGCGGGCGCGGAAGAGGTTCGACGTGGGTTTGGCCAGACGTACCGTGGCACTTGGCGGGATGGCGCGGTAACTCGCCAGCAGTCTCTCCACGCCTGCTGCGTGGGCCGACTGCGCTTCGATCGATGCAACAGTCACACATATACGCTAGTCCCCGGTCGCACCCGATGCGACCGCACCGACCCGGGATCACACCCGTTCATCCCCTTATCTAGGAGTCTTCACCGATGGGACAGGTCAGCGCCTCCAGCACGGTCTTGATCAATGCCGAGCCCGACGCCGTTCTCGCGGCGGTCGCGGACTACCAGACGATTCGTCCGAAGATCCTCTCCTCGCACTACAGCGGCTACCGGGTGCTCGAGGGCGGCCAGGGCGTAGGCACCGTCGCCACGTGGAAGCTTCAGGCCACCGAGTCGCGGGTCCGCGACGTCAAGGCCAGCGTCGACGTCGCGGGCCACACCGTCATCGAGAAGGATGCCAACTCGACGATGGTGACCAATTACACCGTCGCTCCTGCCGGAACCGGTTCGTCGGTCACGGTGAAGACGTCGTGGCAGGGGGCAGGCGGCGTGAAGGGCTTCTTCGAGAAGACGTTCGCGCCGCTGGGTCTCCGCAAGATCCAGGCCGAGGTGTTGGCGAACCTGAAGAATCAGGTCGAGTCGAACTAGGCGGCCGCCCGCGCCGGCCTGGTCGCCAGGAACCCGGCGATACCGCGCACCACGGCGTCGGCGTATTTCTGCCGGCCGTCGGGACTCTCGATCAGCGCCGAATCGGCGGGGTTCTTCATGTTGCCCAGCTCGACGAGGATCGACGGGTACTGGGCCAGATTCAGCCCGGTGAGGTCGGAGCGGGGATACAGACCGCCCTGGCCGATGTAGTTGGCGGGCATCAGGCCTGCGGCCTGGAGTTGGTCCCGCATGGTCTGGGCGAACTGGACCGACGGCCCCGACTGCGCCGCGTTGAGCGGCGGCGACGAGTAGTTGACGTGGAAGCCGCGACCCGTGGCAGGGCCGCCGTCGGCGTGGATCGACACGATGGCGTCCGGCTTCAACGCGTTGGCCATCGCGGCCCGCTCGTCGACGCACGGTCCGAGGCCAGTGTCGTCGCCGCGCGACATCGCGGTGCGCACGCCGAGCTGGGTCAGCTCGGCGCGGATGCGCAACACCGTCTCCCAGTTGAAGGTGTGCTCCGGGTAGCCGTCGTTGGTCGACGTGCCGCTGGCCTGGCAGTCCTTCGTCCCGCCGCGGCCCGTCGGGACCTGCTTGCTGATGGACGCGTCGTTGGCGCCGTTGTGACCGGGATCGAGGAAGACGATCATCCCGGCGATGCTGGTCGGCGCGGCGGCGGCGATCGGGACACCGATGGGTCCCGACGAGGCGGCGACGAGCAGGCCGACGACCATGGCGGCGCCGACACGAAGGTAGGCAGGTACGTGCACGGCGCCAACGTAGCTCGCAGGACGACTAGGCTTGAAGTGCGAATCGCCACGCGCGGACGACAGCAATCAAGTCGAGACCCAACTGCTACCAACATGCAAGGGGACACGGAATGCAACCCGGCCAACCGCCCGACATGTCGGCGCTCCTCGCGCAGGCCCAGCAGGTGCAGCAGCAGTTGATGGAGGCGCAGGAAGCGCTGGCTGGCGCCGAGGTGCGCGGGCAGGCCGGTGGCGGCCTGGTGCAAGTGACGATGAAGGGCAGCGGCGAGGTGACCGGCGTCGCGATCGATCCGAAGGTCGTCGACCCCGATGACGTCGAGACACTGCAGGACCTCGTCGTCGGCGCCATCAAGGACGCCTCCCAACAGGTCACCCTCATGGCGCAGAGCAAGCTCGGCCCGCTGGCCGGTGGCCTGAACGTTCCGGGGCTCTGACTTGTTCGAGGGTCCGGTCCAGGATCTGATCGATGAACTCGGCAAGCTGCCGGGCATCGGACCGAAGAGCGCGCAGCGCATCGCCTTTCACCTGCTGTCGGTCGAGCCGCCGGACATCGACCGACTGACGGCCGTACTCGGCAAGGTCCGCGACGGCGTGAAGTTCTGTTCGGTGTGCGGCAACGTCTCCGACGACGACCGTTGTCGCATCTGCTCGGATACGCGGCGGGATGCCTCGCTGGTGTGCGTGGTGGAGGAGCCCAAGGACGTGGCCGCCGTCGAACGCACGCGCGAGTTCCGCGGCCGCTATCACGTGTTGGGCGGTGCGTTGGATCCGCTGTCGGGGATCGGGCCGGAACAACTGCGAATTCGCGAGCTGCTCAACCGAATTGGCGAGCGGGTCGACGGTGTCGACGTCGCGGAGGTCATCATCGCGACCGACCCCAATACCGAGGGCGAGGCCACGGCCACGTATCTGGTGCGCATGCTGCGCGACATCCCCGGGCTGAGCGTGACCCGCATCGCGTCCGGTCTACCGATGGGCGGCGATCTGGAGTTCGCCGACGAGCTCACCCTGGGACGCGCTCTGACCGGCCGCAGGGCCATGGCTTAGGTTGGCGAGCATGCCTGACGAGGAGTTCAAGGTCGAGGTCGAGCTCGGCGACGAGGCGCACCACCTGTCGTTCTGGGAGCGCGTGAAGTCACTCGGCCTGGACGACGACGCCCGCAAGCGCCTCGGCGGCCGCGTCACAGTGACCCGCGACGGCAACCGGATCCAGCTGTATACGCACACACTCGAGGACGCCCGCGAGGCCGAGCGCACCGTACGCGAGCTCGTCGCGGCCGACGACATCACCGCCGAATACACCGTCAGCCGGTGGGATGCCGACGCCCAGCAGTGGGTGGATCCCACCGACGGCGACGCGGTCACTGACGACGCGCCGGACGTTCCCGTTCCCGACCCGAGCTACGTGATGCTCGAGGCGTACAAGCCGGAGTTCCTGCGCGACCTCGGCCTGTAGCGGGCTC
>JAOPWT010000384.1 GCA_025965555.1 Mycobacterium sp. | reverse complement strand
TGCACCGCTGTGTAGTCTCCAACGTGGCACGCACGGTGTTCAAGTCGATGCTCACCGCCGTGCTCGACAGGATGCCCGACTACGTATGTGACCCCGCAGGCGCCGAGCACTACGAGAGCATCGGCGTCATCCAGGGCATGAAGCACCTGCCCGCGACGTTCACGCCGGGCAAGCGATTGGGTCTCGGACTCGACGAGACGTTGAAGAATCTGCAGCGGATCTGCGATGAGCAGGAGTTGGCCCGCCCGATCACCGAGCGCAAGGAATCCGCCGTCATCGACTGGTGACCCACTCCTGCCAGGGGGCGCCACCCTCGCAGCGCAAGCCCCACAAACGCAAGCCCCACAGGGCGAAACATAAACCATGGCGGCAAGTTCCGGCGTGTCGCCGCCACGGTTTATGTGTCGCGACAACGGGCGGGCCCGGCGCCGGGGTTTCCCTCAGGGACGGGGCAGTCCGAGCACCTGCTGGGCGATGATGTTGCGCTGGATCTCCGACGTGCCGCCCGCGATGGTGCCCGAGAAGCTCCTGGCGTAGCGCTCGAACCAGCTGGCGAAGTAGTGGTCCAGGTTCATGTGCGCATACGGGCCCGACGCCGCCGGATGGATGAGCCCCTCGGGCCCCATCGCGGTCAGTGCGTGGTCGAACGCTCGCATCTCGGCCTCCGCACCGAACAGCTTTGGTATCGACACCGACGCGACGTCGACTTCGCCGCGCGCAGCCTTGGCGAGGCCGACGGATCCCAGCAGTCGCAGCGCCTGATAGTCCATGATCGTGCTGGCGAACTGATCGCGCTCCAGGGCGTTGGACGGCCGAAAGTCGGCGAGACAGTTGGCGATCCGATCGGCGAAGCCCAGCCACATCATCGTGCGTTCGTGGCCCAGTGAGCCGTTGGCCACCCGCCAGCCACCGTTGAGTGGGCCGACGAGGTTCTCCGCGGGCACCACGACGTCGGTGAAGAAGACCTCGTTGAAGTCCTTGTGCTCCTCGCCGCAGATGTCGGCGAACGGCCGCCGCACCACGCCGGGAAGGTCGGTCGGAATGATCAGCGCGCTGATGCCCTTGTGCTTGGGCGCATCGGGGTCGGTACGCACGAACGTCAGCAGGAAGTCGGCGTCGTGAGCGCCCGAGGTCCACACCTTCTGTCCGTTGACGACGAAGCTGTCACCCTCGAGGACGGCGCGGGTGCGCAGCGAGGCCAGGTCGGAGCCCGCACTCGGCTCGCTCATGCCGAGTGATGCCGTGCGCTCACCGCGCAGGACGGGAACGGCCCACCGTTGCTTCTGCTCGTCGGTGCCGAACGTAATCAACGACGCCGCAATGATATTGACGCCCTGCGGGTTGAAGCTGTGGTAGATCCGCCGGGTGCACAGTTCCTCGAGGTGGACGTAGGTCTGCAAGACGGTGGCGTTGCGTCCGCCGAACTCCGGTGGTTGCGCGGGCAGCAGCCAGCCGTTGTCGAACAGCAGGCGCTGCCAGTCCCGCGCCCACTGCGGCATGTGCGACACCGAGCGGGGTCGCTCCACGGTCTGCTCCGGCGTCGGCAGATGCTCGTCGAGGAAGGCGGCGAACTCCGCGCGGAAGTCTTCTACGTCGGCATCAAATGTGAGCTGCATCGAACTCCTCCGCAATCATGGCGCGGTGCTCCGCGGCCCCGCCCAACAACAATTCCCCGGCCTTGGCCCGCTTCAAGGCGAACTGAAGGTCGTTCTCCCAGGTGAATCCCATGGCGCCGAACATCTGCATGCCATGACGGAACACCACGGACTGGCATTCGCCCGCGGAGGCCTTCGCCATCGCCGCCGCGAGCCGCCTGCGCGGGTCGTCCGCGGCGATCGTGAGGGCCGCGAAGTAGCCGAGGGCACGCGCGCGCTCGATGGCCACGTGCATGTCGACAGCCTTGTGCTGGATGGCCTGAAAGGACCCGATCGGCACGCCGAACTGATAGCGGCTCTTCACGTGCTCGAGGGCAAGATCGAGAATTCGTTGGCACGCACCGACCATCGTCATGGCCATGCCGGTGAGCGCCAGATGCCTGGCCTTCTCGGCGTCGACGCAGAGCCGATCGGCATCAACCACGTGGACTCCCGGCAGGGTGACCTCGGCGACGTGCAGCACGGGATCGAAGACGTCGCTGCGTCTGGTGGTGGCCGCGCCCGCGTCGACGAGGAACACCCCGGCGGCGGTCACGACTGCGAGCCGTTCGGCCCGGTCGCCGTCGAGAACGTGACGGGAGGTCCCGTTGAGGATCCAGCCGTCGGCGTCCCGGTGGGCGCTCACGCCGTCGTGGAGCGCCGTGCCCGACTTCTGCGGGTCGAACCGGTCGCCGACGAGCGGCGCGAACTGCGACATCGTCGCCAGGAAGGGCGTCGGATCCGTCGCCCGGCCCAACTCCTCGAGGACGATCGCCAACTCGACGGCGTTCTCGGGATCGACGAGTTCGGTCCAGCCCGCTTCGACGTAGGTGTTCCACAGCGGCAACGGGTCGGCGCCGTCCTCGGCGACGTTGCGGACGAGGGTGGCGGGGCATTGCTTGCCGACCGCGTCGCGCACGGTCTCCTGCCAAAGACGCTGATCAGCGTCCAACTCCAACAGCATGCCGCCGCCTCCCTGCTCTTCGTCGCCTGCCTGAGAATAGCATTCTCGTTAGTGGATCAACGATTCTCTCATCGCTACTATCGCGTTCCACCTCATCGTCGCCAAGCGACTGACCAGCACACACTCTCACCAGCGCAGATCTAAGCGAACCGCTGGAGAACATTATTCTTGCGAATGAAGAACAAGGATCTACACTGAGGTCAATCCCGGCGACGCCCCTCGGCCGGAACGACCAAAGGATGGATCACGGTGAGGCAACACAGTGACGGGTCGAGCACACCCGTCATCGACGCCAGCGTCCACATCTTCTGTCAGTCCAACAAGGACCTGCGTGAGAACTACATGCGGGAACCCTTCCGTAGTCGCGGATTCCCCGACTACGAGATGGATTGGTACGGCGCACCAGGTGGCGAATACGTCAGGGGCAGCAACGGTCCGGATCGGCAGTACCCAGGCTCGGATCCCAGCCTGGTCGGAAAGCACCTGTTCGTCGATGGCGACGTCGACGTCGCGATCCTGCACCCCATGACGCGCGGAATCATGCCGGACCGGCACCTCGGCACCGCCATCGCGTCGGCACACAACGACATGATGGTGACCCGCTGGCTGGAGGACGCGGAGTACGGAGAGAGGTTTCGCGGCACCATCCGAGTGAACCCCGACGACGTGGCCGGCGCCCTGCGGGAGATCGACAAGTACAAGGACCACCCGCGCGTCGTGCAGATCGGCGTGCCACTGCAATCCCGCGAGCTCTACGGGAAGCCGCAGTACTGGCCCCTGTGGGAGGCGGCGGTCGCCGCGAACCTCGCGGTGGCGGTGCACATCGAAGTGGGGTCGGGCGTCTCATTGCCGCCGACGCCGAACGGGAACACCAGGACCTACGAGCAGTACCTGAGCTTCATGTCGTTGAACTACCTGTACCACCTGATGAACATGATCGCCGAGGGGGTATTCGAACGGATGCCCGCGTTGAAGTTCGTCTGGGCCGACGGAGCCGCCGACCTGCTCACGCCGTTCATCTGGCGGATGGACTGCTTCGGCCGACCCCATCTCGAGCAGACGCCGTGGGCGCCCAAGATGCCCAGCGACTACCTGCCCGGACACGTCTTCTTCGTACAGAGCAGTCTCGACGGGCCTGGCGACACCGACTTCGCGGGTGAGTGGGCCGGCTTCACCGGCAAGGACGACATGACGATGTTCGGCTCCAGCTACCCGCATTGGAACTGCGGCGAACTGATGGTGCCAAGCAGCTACAGCGTCGAGCAGCGCGACAAGTTGTGCTGGCGCAACGCCGCCGACCTGTACGGCTTAGACATTCCGGCCACTGCGGCCGCACAGTAGAGGAAGAGCGAGGGAGGCACCATGACAGTGACAGCCAATCCACGGGTGGCCGCCGCCGAGCGCATCGCCGTGCGGTGCGTGGACTCAGACGTCCACCCCACCCCACGACGGGGCGAGCTCGGTGAGTATCTCCCGGAGCCATGGCGCAGCAAGTACTTCGGAACCCACCCCGTCGGCGAGCAGATCTACTATGACGCGCCCGACTACGCCCACTCCTACGCCATGCGCGTCGACACCTTTCCCGCCGATGGCGAGTTCGCGGGCAGCGACCCGGATCTGGCCTTCAAACAGCTGATCATGGAGGCCGGCGCAGACATCGCCATCCTCGAGCCCGCGGCGTACTCCGCCCGCATCCCCGAGGCCAACTCGGCGATGTGCTCGGCGCTGAACGACTGGCAGGCCAACCACTGGCTGGACGGCCACAACAACTGGCACGAGCGGTGGCGGGGGTCGATCTGCGCCAACATCGAGGAACCGGAGGCCTCTGCCCGGGAGATCGAGAAGTGGGCCGGCCACGAGTACATGGCGCAGATCCTGATCAAGGCCGAGCCACGCCCGCCGTGGGGCAACCCCAAGTACGACCCGATCTGGGCCGCGGCCACCAAGCACGACATGCCCGTGAGCTGTCACCTTTCCCGCGGCCACTTCGACGAACTGCCGTTCCCTCCCGTGGGGCTGCCCAGCTACAACCACGACTTCATGGTCACCTACTCGCTCCTTGCCGCGAACCAGGTGATGAGCCTCATCTTCGACGGCACCTTCGACCGGTTCCCGACACTGAGGATCGTGTTCGTCGAGCACGCCTTCACCTGGATCCTGCCGCTGATGTGGCGAATGGACGCCATCTACGAGAAGCGCAAGCAGTGGATGGACATCACGCGCAAACCGTCCGAATACGTCAAGGAACACATCAAGTTCACCACCCAGCCGTTGGACTACCCCGAGGACAAGACCGAACTGAGCCGGGCCTTCGAGTGGATGGAATGCGAGAAGATCCTGCTGTTCTCCTCGGACTATCCGCACTGGACGTTCGACGACCCCCGTTGGCTGGTCAAGCACCTTCCGGAGCACGCGCGAGAGCACGTCCTGTTCCGCAACGGCATCAAGACCTACCATCTCCCCGAGACCGTCCCGGCTCTCGAGGGCCAGATTCGGGTGTTCTGAATGCGCAGGGCAGGAGTGCAGCGGCCCGGGAATCCGGGATAGTGACACCGGAACCAAAGACGCCCCGCCTTGCGCAGGGGCGGGAACACATCGTGGCCACCGTGGACGAAATCCCGCCTGGCACGCACAAACTGGTCCCCATCGGTAGGCACGGAGTGGGCGTCTACAACGTGAACGGCACGTTCTACGCCATTGCGAACTACTGCCCCCACGAGGGCGGTCCACTGTGCGCGGGGCGGGCCCGTGGCCGCAACGTCGTCGACGAGTCCGTCCCCGGCGATGCCGTGATGGTGCGCGACATGGAGTTCATCTTCTGCCCGTGGCATCAATGGGGTTTCGAACTCGCCACCGGAACCACCGCGGTCAAGCCGGAGTGGAGCATCCGTACCTACCCCGTGCGGGTCGTCGGCGACGACGTCCTGGTACAGGCCTGAACCGAACTTCGAGCCCAGGAAAATTGGAGAGAAGTTGCCCGACAAGACGATCGAGATCAACGGCGGCAACGTCGTTTACGAAATCCTTGGCTCGAAGAACACAGCGGGCGATTACGTGGTGTTGACGCCAGGGGGCCGGTTCAGCAAGGACATTCCGGGGCTCAAGCCACTCGCCCGCGCTCTGGTGAAGGGCGGCTACCGGGTTCTGCTCTGGGACCGGCCCAACTGCGGCAAGTCAGACGTGCAGTTCTACGGGCGGAGCGAATCACACATGCGCGCAGAGACTTTGATGCAGCTGATCACCAAGCTCGACATCGGTCCGTGCATCATCGCAGGAGGTTCCGGCGGTGCGCGTGATTCGATGATCACCACCATGCTCTACCCCGAACTGGTCACGAAGCTGG